>JAYVTD010000302.1:0-4352 GCA_043774765.1 Rhizobacter sp.
TGGCGGCGTGTTTTCGTGGCGCTGGGTTTCCCGCTGTCGCTGGCCGCGTCGGGCGTGGCCGGTTCAATGCCGGCCTGGGGCTGGCTGCTGCCGCTCGCCGCGCTGCTGCTGGTGTACCCCGTGAACGCCTGGCGCGACGCGCCGCTGTTCCCCACACCCGCGGGCGCCTTGCTCGGCCTGGCGCCGCTCGTGCCACTGGCGCCCAAAGCGCGGGTGCTCGATGCCGGCTGCGGCCTCGGCGCCGGTTTGCGGGAGCTGCAACGTGCCTACCCGCAGGCCGAATTGCACGGCATGGAATGGAGCTGGCCGCTGCGTGTGTTCTGCGCGCTGCGCTGCCGTTTTGCGCGGGTGCGGCGCGCCGACATCTGGGCCGCCGACTGGTCGGGCTTCGACATGGTCTACCTCTTTCAGCGCCCCGAGAGCCTGCAGCGTGCAGTGGAAAAAGCACGCCGTGAACTGCGCCCGGGCGCCTGGCTCGCGAGCCTGGAGTTCGACGCGAAAGGCGTGGTGCCGACGCGTGTCTTGGCCTGCGCGGACGGCCGCCGCGTGTGGCTCTACCAGATGCCTGCTGCTTGAGGTCTCAAGGCCGCGCCGGCGTGGCCTCGATGAAGGCCACCACGTCGTCGCGCACCGGTGCCAGCCAGCGCAGCGGGCCGGCGAAGGCGCCCGCCAGCGTCACGTGGTTGACCCGCTCGTAGAGCTTCAGCGTGACCGGCACGTTCGCCGCCTGCAGCTTGTTGGCAAGCGCTACCGTGTTGCGCTGCGGGTTGACGAGCTTGTCGCTGATGGCGGCGCCGAGGAAGGTCCGCGGCGCGCCTGGGTTCGCGTGCTCCAGCGGCTGCGTGCCGGGCGGGTAGTTCGGGTGGAAGAAGACCGGCTGCGCTGCGACGTTGGTCATCGGCAGGAAGTCGTACGGGCCGGCCAGGCCGATCCAGCCGGCGAGCTCGTCCGGCGTGTGGCCGGTGGGTGCGAGCCAGCGTGCGTCGAGCGCGAGCATGGCGGCGTTGTAGGCGCCGGCGCTGTGGCCCATCACGAACAGCCGCTTCGGGTTGCCACCGAGCCGCACCGACTCTTTCAAACCGAAGGCCAGTGCGAGTGCACTGTCGTCCAGGAACTCGGGGTAACGCACTTCCGGGTAGAGCCGATAGTCGGCCACGAGCATGAGCACGCCGCGCGCAGCCAGCGCTTCGGCCACGAACCTGTAGGTGGCACGCTCGCCGCTGTTCCAGGAGCCGCCGTAGAAGAACACCATGGTCGGCCAGCCGTCGGCCGGGGCGGCGCTGGTGGGCTGGTAGATGTCGAGCTTCTGGCGGGCGAGTGGGCCGTAGGCCACGCCGCCGCTGAAGCTGTGGGTGTTGCTCGAAGCGAGTGCGTTGAGCGTGGCGGTGGGCGAGCAGGCGGCGAGCGAGACCAGTGCCACCACCGGCAGAACGACCCAGAGCGACAGGAGTTTGAGCATGGGCGACGGAGCTTGTGTTGGCCCCGGTTTTATGGAGCGCAGCGTGGTTCGAGTGCAGCGCAGAGCTTATCGGGTCGCGCGTTGATGCGCTGAACTGCGCTGCAAAGCCGACGCTTCTTGTGGCTTCGGCGGCGGTGGCCCGGTGCGATCCTGAACCGGCTCCCGGGCCTGGCGGACCGGCGCGCAAGCTTCTTCCACCACCGCCGCCAACCCGGTCGACCTTCCATGGCATTGAACAGTACCTCCCTGCTGCGCTGGGTCAACACACTCAAGTTCAAGATCGTGGCCATCGCGGTCGTGACCGGCGTGGTCTCGGCCATGGGCACGACCCAGATCGTGCTCACGAAAACCCAGGCCGAGATCGAGCGGCTGCTGCTGAGCAACGATGCCGACGACAGCGAACGAACCGCTTCGCTGCTGGCCAACAAGCTCGACATGCTGCAACTCGCACTCGGCGCCGTGGCGCGCCAGGCCACACCAGAGAAGTGGCAAGACCGCGTGACCATGACGCGCTTTCTGGTCGACAAGCCGGCCATCAATGCGTTGTTCGACAGCGTCTTCGCGGCGAACCTCGATGGTTCGATGCTGACGCGGGTCGAAAAGGAAATTGCGAGCTCGACGCTCGTCAACATCGCCGACCGCGAGTACTTTCAGCGGGCCTTGAAGTCCGACCAGCCAGTGGTGTCGAAGGCCATCGTCGGCAGGGTCAACAACTTGCCGATCATCGTGATCGCCGTTCCGGTGCTGGCCGCCGACGGCAAGGTCACCGGGGTCATCGCGGGGTCCCTTCAATTGCGTTCGAGCAGCCTGTTTTTCAACCTCGGCGGCATCAGCCAGGCCGACGGATCACGCACGCTGGTGATTGACCGTTCGGGCATGTTGCTTGCCCACCCTGACCCGAGCCGAGTTCTGGGCAAGGCGGCCGATGAGCCCGGCTTGGCCGACGCGTTCGCGCGCTGGCACAGCGCGGGCAGCCCGATCTACACCCAGGGCGAGGCCACCCTGTCGAATGGTCACCTGGTGTCGATGGCGGGCATTCCGGCCTCGGACTGGATGCTGGTGCGCCTCACGCCGCAAGCGCAGGCGATGGCGCCCCTGGTGGCGGCGCGCAGCACTGCGTGGCAGGCGGCGGCTGGCGGCGGCTTGGTGGCGGCGCTGTTGGCCGGTGTGCTGGCCTGGGCCATGACGCGGCCGATCTCGGCGCTGCGCGCCCGTGCCGAAAAGTTGCTGACCGATGCCGGAACGTCGAACGAAAGCTGGCCGAAGCAGAGCGGCGAGGTCGGCCAACTCTCGACGGCGTTCCAGCATGTGGTGCAACAGCGCCAGCAGCGCCAGAGCGAAACCCAGGCCATGCTGCACCAGCTCGAAGCGGTGCTCGACCACGCCGACGTGGGCATCGCGCTCACGCGCAACGGCCAGTTCGAGCTGGTGAGCCGCCAGTTCTGCCGCACCTTCCGCTGCGAGAAGCAGCACCTGGTCGGGCAGGCCACACGCATGATCTACGCCTCCGACGAGGCCTACGAGGCCTTGTCGGAACGGGCGCGCCCGGCCTTCATGGAGCACGGCGCTTTCGACGGCGAACTGGAACTGGTGCGCCGTTCGGGGCAGGCTTTCTGGGCCCACATGCGGGGTCGTGCCGTGGTGGCGGGTGATCGGTCAAAAGGCACGATCTGGACCATCGAAGACGTGACCGAAGTGCGCGAGCAGCGCGAACGGCTGGCCTGGACATCGAGCCACGATGCACTCACTGGCCTGGCGAACCGCCCGGCCTTCGAAGTGCTGCTCGAACGCGCCACCGCGCACGCAGCCGTTGCGCCGTTCTGCGCCTTGTTCATCGACCTCGACCGCTTCAAGCACGTCAACGACACCGGCGGCCACGCGGCCGGCGACGCGCTGCTGCGCGACGTGGCGGGCGAACTCGCGGCGCAGGTGCGCAAGTCGGACACCGTGGCGCGGCTCGGCGGCGACGAATTCGCGGTGCTGCTTGCCGATTGCCCGCTCGGGCAGGCCGAGCTCATCGCCGAAAAACTGCGTGCCGCGGTGGTCGCCTACCAGCTGCTGTGGGAAGGCCACAGTTTTGGCGTGGGCGCGAGCATCGGCCTGGTGCCGGTCGACGCGACCTACGCCACGGCGGCCGACGTGCTGCGGGCTGCAGACGCTGCGTGTTATGCCGCGAAGAAGCAGGGCCGCAACTGCGTGGCGGTGCACGGCAGTGCGCCGGCGCCCGACGTGGCCGGAGCGAAACAGCAGGCCGTGACCGCGAAGACCTGGTCGCTGTGAGCGCGGCGCGGCGCTTCAGCCCAACCTGGCCCGGTGCCGCGCCACCTGCGCTCGCACCTGCTGCGGCGCGGTGCCGCCGAGCACGTTGCGGGCATCGAGCGAACCGCGCAGCGTGAGCGCCGCGAACACGTCGGCGCCGATGCCGGCGTTGAAAGTTTGCAACGTGGCCAGCGGCAGCTCGCTCAGGTCGACGCCTTTCGCGATGGCGAACTTGACCGCATGCGCCACCACCTCGTGCGCGTCGCGGAACGGCAGGCCCTTCTTCACGAGGTAGTCGGCCAGGTCGGTGGCGGTGGCGTAACCCTTCAGCGCCGCCCGCTCCATCGTTTCGGGCTTGACGCTGATGCCGGCCACCAGCTCGCAGAAGATGCGCAGCGTGTCGCACAAAGTGTCGACGGTGTCGAACAGCGGCTCCTTGTCTTCCTGGTTGTCTTTGTTGTAGGCCAGCGGCTGGCCCTTCATCAGCGTGATCAAACCCATCAGGTGGCCGACCACACGGCCGGTCTTGCCACGTGCGAGTTCGGGCACGTCGGGGTTTTTCTTCTGCGGCATGATCGACGAGCCGGTGCAAAAGCGGTCGGGCAGGTCGATGAAGCTGAAGTTCTGGCTCATC
>JAYVTD010000303.1:0-5520 GCA_043774765.1 Rhizobacter sp.
TCGGGCACCACCACCACCGGGTCGGTGAGCCGGGCGTTGCGCAACTGCTTTTCATAGTCGGCCGGCGCGGCCTTCACACTGTAGGTCTGGCGCTCGAACCAGTTCTTCAGGCTCGGTGCGTGTTCGATGCCCGCCACGACCACCAGGCGCGCTTCGGCGCGCGACTCCAGCGACGCCACCAGCGCCGAGATGGCGACCAGCACCAGCGGCCCGAGCAGCACCGACGACACCAAGACCGTCAGCAGCGTGCGCCGGTCGCGCAAGGCGTCGCTGATCTCCTTGCGGAACACGGTGAATACGCCCTGCATCGGCTTCATCGCATCAGCTCCGGGGTCGCGTCATGGGCCTGGATTTCTTCGGCGAAAGCGAGCTTCACGAAGGCTTCTTCGAAGTCGCTCTCGCCGGTCTGCGCCAGCAGGCTGGGCACCGTGCCGGTGGCCACCGTGCGGCCGTGCGCGACGACCACGACGCTGTCACACAGCCGCTCCACCTCTTGCATGATGTGGGTCGAGAAGACGATGCACTTCGAGCCGCCGGCCGGCGTGCGCAGCCAGCGCAGGCTCTCGCGCAGCGCGCGGGTGGCCAGCACGTCCAGGCCGTTGGTCGGCTCGTCGAGGATGATGTTCGCCGGGTCGTGCACCAGCGCGCGCGCCAGTGCGGTCTTCATGCGCTCGCCCTGGCTGAAGCCGTCGGTGCGGCGGTCGAGCAGGGCGCTCATCTCGAGCATGTGCGCCAGGCTCTGTGCACGCGCATTCGCCGCGTCGGCGCTCATGCCCTGCAGCCGCCCGAAGTAGACGATGTTCTCGCGTGCGCTGAGGCGCGGGTACAGCCCGCGTGAATCCGACAGCACGCCCATGCGCGCGAGCGCTTCGCGCGGGCGGCTCGCCACGTCGATGGCGTCGACCGTCATGCTGCCGGCATCGGGCGTGATCAAGCCTGCCAGCATGCGCAGCGTGGTTGTTTTGCCGGCACCGTTCGGGCCGAGCAGGCCGGTGATGTGGCCGTCGGGCGCATCGAAGCTCACGTCTTTCACGGCCTGCACAAAACGTGCGGCTGCGCGGCGTTTCGGCGAGACACCGGCCAGGCCCTTGGCCTTCGTGGCCGGGGCGGCGAAACGTTTGGCGAGGTGGCGGATGCCGATCATCTCGAAGCCCCTGCGGCCACGTCGATCGGCACGAACGCCGGCGGGCGCGGAATGCTCTTCACGCACGCGGCATCGACCGCCAGCGCGTCCTTGTCGTCGGCCGCATCGACGAAGCGGTAGATCACGTCGCGCATGCAGCCCAGCGACATCACGCCGTGGCCGGCATTCGGCACGACCACGTGCAATGCGTTCGCGCCGAGCAGCTTCGCCACGCGTTCACCATGGCGCGGCGGTGTGGCCGGGTCGAGCCCGCCGCTGAGCAGCAGCACCGGCGCGGCACTCGCCCCGACACCGTAATACGCGGCTGGCACCGTGCCGCGCGGCCAGTCGGCGCAAGCGCGCCGGTACAGCGTGGCTTGGTCGACGCCGAAGTCGGCACCGGGTTTGTCGCTGGCCTTCTCAAGCAAGGGCAGGTCTTCGGCGCAGACGACTGAAAAATGCATGCCGACCGCGAGCTGCGCACCCTTGCGCGACGACATCAGCGAACCCATGCCGACCAGCGCTTCGAAGCGCCCCTGCGCCGCGGCGCTGATGGCCGCCGGCAGCGCGGCCGCGAACGCCGGCGCGTAGAGCGGGCCGCGCACGGCCGCCAGCACCAGCTCGCGTGTCAGCGTGAAGCGCTCGGGCAGGCCGGTCAGCGGGTGGGTGGCCGATACCGCGCGCGGCAGGCTGGCGAGCAGCCCGGCCCAATCGGCACGCAGCGTGGGAAAGGCCTTCGAGCACGCCGGCTCACGCGCGCAATCGATCAGCAGTTTGTCGAGCGCCGCTTGCCCGTCGGTCGAAAAACTCGCCGGCAACACCATGTCGGGCGGTGCCACACCGTCGATCACGCTGCGCCGCACGGCTTGCGGAAACTGGCGCGCGTAGTCGAGCGCGGCGCGCGTGCCGTAAGAAGCGCCGACGAGGTTGATGCGCTCGGCGCCGAGCGCCTGGCGCACCGCGTCGAGGTCTTGCATGGCGAGCGTCGTGGTGAAATAGCCGAGGTCGCCGGGCGCCTTGATGTACGTCAGCTTCAGCAGTGCAGCCTTGCATTCCATCAGCCGCTTGAACGGCCGGTCGGGGTCGGCCTGCTCGGCCAGGCTTTCGCGCTGCGGGTCGGCGCATGCCAGCGGCGCTGACTTTCCGGTGCCACGCTGGTCGACGAACACGATGTCGCGTCGGTTGTTGAGCCGGGCGAACAAGGCCAGCATGGCCGGCGCGAGCGTGATCGCGCTCTGCCCCGGCCCGCCGGCCAGCATGAACACCGGGTCGCGCAGCTTGCGTCGCGCCATCGCCGGGGCAACGACGTAGTGAATATCGATCTTCGGGCCGTCGGGCCGGGCCGGGTCGAGCGCACGTTGCAAAACGCCGCACTGCACGCTGTGGCGCAGGCCGGCGACGCGGCATTCGGTCAGCGGCTGGGCTTGCGCCGCGTGGCCGGCGAGTGCCCACAGCGCCACGCCAGTCAGCCACCCGACACGGTGAACCACGCGCACGCGCCTACTCGCCGAGCAGGCGCTTGAGTTCACCGCTGGTCAGCAGCTTGTTCAACTCGTCGAACCCGCCGACCAGGCTGCCCTTCACGAACACCATCGGAAAAGTCGGCCAGCCGCTCCACATCTTCAGCGCATTACGTTGCCGCCACTGGCTCAGGTAGCTACCGTATTCGAGGTAGTGGTGCGGCACGCTCGCGGCGGCGAGCGCCTTGCGCGCGCGCCGGCAAAACGGGTTCTGCGCCATACCCACCACCAGTACCGGGTTCGACGCCGCGGCGGCCTGCACGTTGTGCACGATGTCGGCGTTGAGGTTCGCCACCTTGTCGCGAATCGCGGGGTGCAGGCGGGTCTCGTCTAAGGTCTGGCGCGGCATGCAGGCATCCTGAAAAACAAAGACGCAAGCGTAGCCGACCCGGCGCCGTATCGGGCGCCGCTCACGTCAGCGTTTGTTCACGGCTTCGTCAGACCGCCAGCGCACCGCGCTGAAAGTCTGCCACGGCCTGCTGGATCTGCTCGGCCGTGTTCATCACGAACGGGCCGTACTGCGCGATCGGCTCGTTCAGCGGTGCCCCGGCCACCAGCAGCACACGCCCCGGCGAGCCCGAGGCCGCGAGGCGAACCCCATCGGCCAAAGCGTCGTTGCTCAGGATGGCTAAACGCTCGCTCTCGACCGCCTGCCCGCCCACGTCGACTGCACCGCCGCCGTACACGTAGACAAAAGCGTTGTGCCCAGCGGGCACTTCGGCGTCGAAGCTGCTACCGGCCGGCAAGCCGATGTCGAGCACCAGCGGCTCGGTGGTGGGCCGGCTCACTGCGCCCGCCACACCGAGGGCCTGCCCGGCGATCACGCGCACGTGCACGCCGCCGGCGAGCGTGACCGCGGGCACCTCGGCCGGCGGCACGTCGCGGTAGGCGGGGGCGGTCATCTTGTCCTTCGCGGCCAGGTTCACCCAGAGCTGGAAGCCGGCCATGCGGCCTTCTTGCTGCTCGGGCATTTCAGAATGAATGATGCCGCGCCCGGCCGTCATCCACTGCACGCTGCCGGGCTCCAACAGGCCGACGTTGCCGACGCTGTCCTGGTGGCGCATGCGGCCTTCGAGCATGATCGTCACGGTCTCGAAGCCGCGGTGCGGGTGGCTGGGAAAGCCGCCGATGTAGTCGCTGGCCGAATCGCTGCCAAAGGCGTCGAGCATCAGGAACGGGTCGAGGCGCTTTTGCAGCGGCTGCGTCAGCAAGCGCGTGAGCTTCACGCCGTCGCCGTCAGACGTGGGCTGGCCACGCACTTGGCGCTCGACTTGGCGCGAACGCGTCACCGTGAAGGGCTGGAGCGGGGTGGTGGTGTTCATGGCCGAAATGTAGTGCCGCGTCGCGCGAATGGAAGTGGCGGCGTTTGCACGGCGTCGTGAAAGCAATCGAATGGCGTGGTTGGGCCTCGGCGCGCACAGCAGACAAGCGGCGAAAGCGGTGTAATACGCATCCCACCACTCTCGACCAAGCACCATGAAGCTCTATTACAGCCCCGGCGCGTGTTCGCTCGCCCCCCACATCGTGCTCCAAGAATCCGGCTTGGCCTTCGATCTCGTCAAGGCCGACCTGAAGACCCACCAGCTCGCCGCCGACGGCAGCGACTACTACCCGATCGCTTCCAAGGGTCAGGTGCCGCTGCTCGAGCTCGACAGCGGCGAACGCCTCTCCGAAGGCCCGGCGATCACGCAATACCTGGCTGACCAGGTGCCGGCCAAGAATCTCGCGCCGGCCAACGGCACGATGGCGCGTTACCGCCTGCAGGAATGGCTCAACTTCGTCACCAGTGAGTTGCACAAGGGCATCGGCGGCCTGTTCAATCCGGCCATGAACGACGACGGCAAGGCCGTGCTCCGGGCCCGCGCACTCGACAAGCTGAAGTGGGTCGACGCGCAGCTCGAGGGCAAGCAGTACCTGATGGGTGACGCGTTCACGATCGCCGACGCTTACCTGTTCACGGTGACGAACTGGACAGCTTACACCGGCATCGACATCTCGGGCCTGAAGAACCTGAACGCCTTCCAGGCGCGCATGGCGGCCCGGCCGGCGGTGCAGGCGGCCATGAAGGCCGAAGGCCTGCTCAAGTAGGCCGCGTGGAGCAGCCCGCCGCGACCTCCACAGCGCGGGCTGCAAGCCCAGGCAGCGTCGCGTCGTTGCTCGTTGCGTTGGCCCTCGGTGTGGCACTTGCCCAGGCGAATGCTGCGCCGTCGCCCGGCAGCTACACCGCTGAACTGTGCGTCGCCACGTCGAACACCGCGCCGAGTTGCGGCCCGGCCGTGGTCGATCTTCAAGCCGGCGGTGCGGCGCGCGTGCGTGTCAGCGATTTCGTCTACCGGTTGCGGCTCAACAGCAGCCAGGTCGAGGTGGCGCTAATGCACGGCGCGATGCAGATCGACGGGTTCGTCGCCGCCTACGAATGGGCCGGCAACTCGCTGCAGTTCGTCGACGCCGACAAGAACGCACGTTACGAGCTCAAGCTCGGCGAGCGCAAGGCGGCGAAGTAGGCGCTGCTCTACCGGCCGCGCAGGCAGCGCGGCGCCTTCAGGCGAGGTGCGCCGCCGCCAGCAAGGCCTTGGTGTAAGCCTCGCACGGTGCGTCGAACAGCGCCTGCGCTTCGCCTTCTTCGATCACGTCGCCGTCTTTCATCACCATCACGCGGTGCGACATGGCGCGCACCACCGCCAGGTCGTGGCTGATGAACACGTAGCTCATGCCGTAGTGGCGTTGCAGCTCGGCCAGCAGCGCCAGCACTTGCTGCTGCACCGACACGTCGAGCGCCGAGGTCGGCTCGTCGAGCACGAGCACCTCGGGGCGCAGCACCACCGCGCGTGCGATCGAGATGCGCTGGCGCTGGCCGCCCGAGAACTCGTGCGGGTA
>JAYVTD010000304.1:0-15400 GCA_043774765.1 Rhizobacter sp.
CCGTGTCACGGTCAGCATCGGCTTCACCCTGACCGACCTGAGCGATACGCCTTCTTCCGCCTTCGCGCGTGCCGACAAGGCGCTCTACCACGTGAAGGAAAACGGGCGCAACCAGGTGGCACAGTTCGAGACGCTGGTGCAAGACGGCCGGATCGTGGAAACGCACATCGTCGGCGGCGTCGAACTGTTCTGACGCACCCTCTCGGCGGCACGCCGAAGCGGCCACTTCGAAGCCTCGGCCAGAATAGCGCGTCGCCAAACGGCTGTTTCAGGAGTCTCTCGATGAAGTGCGTCTTGGTGGGTTCCCGCTATTTCGGGGCCACGGTTCTGGAAGCCTTGCGCAAGGAGGGCGTGGCCGAGTTCACCCGCATCGTGGTGCCGGCCGCCGACGACAGGCTGGCGCTTGCTGCGCGTGCCGCCGGGCTCGACGTGCACGTGATGGCGAACCCGAAGATCGTGCCGGGCGAGGCCATTCCCGAGGGCACCGAGCTGATCCTCGCCGCACACACCCACGCCCGCGTGAGCAACGAAGCGTTGGCGCGCTCCCGGCTCGGCGGTGTGGGCTACCACCCTTCGCTGCTGCCGCGCCACCGTGGCATCGCGGCGGTGGAATGGACGATCCTCGAAGGCGACGCGGTGGCGGGCGGTTCGGTCTACCACCTGGCCGATGGCTGGGACGCCGGTGCCGTCGCGGCGCAGGACTGGTGCTTCGTCGCCAAGGGCGAAACGGCGCGCGAGCTGTGGGAACGGGCCCTGGCGCCGATGGGGCTGGCCTTGCTCGGGCAGGTGGTGCGCCACGCCAGCGTGCACGGCGAAGTGCCATCGCACACGCAGGACCAGCGCTTCGCCACCAAGGCACCGATGATCCGCCGCTCGGTCGTGCTGACCGAAGACGCGCCACAGACGACCACCGCGCTCATCGTCACCGTGATGGGCCCGGACCGGCCGGGCATCGTGAGCCTGCTGTCGGACCGCGCGCAGCGCTTCGGCGCCAGCTGGGCGGCGAGCCGGCTGGCCAACCTGGCGGGTGAGTTCGCCGGCATGGTTCACTTCGAGGTGCCGCGCGAAAACGCCGATGCGCTGGCCACTGCGCTGAAGGGGCTCGAATCGTCGGGGCTGCGGCTGGTGATCGCGAAGAGCGACGGCGCCGGCGCACCGCCCGGGCTGCGTGGTGTCGATCTGGAACTGGTGGGCGAAGACCGGCTCGGCATCGTCAGCAACCTGACGCGCATCCTCGCCGAGAGTGGCATCAGCATCGAACACATCCACACCGAGATCGCCGGTGGCAAGGGCGCGGGCAAACCCACCTTCAAGGTACTGGCCCACCTGCTGGTGCCGAAGGCGCTCTCTTCGGAAGCGCTGCGCGGCAAGCTCGAAGGGCTGGCCAACGAGATGATGCTCGACATCGCGCTCGGCGAGCGGCCCGCGGCGTGACCCCAACGCGCCGCATCGGCGGCGTCGACGTGTTGATCGAAGGTGAAGGCCCGCAGAGCATCGTGATGATCCACGGCTGGCCCGACACGCACCGCCTCTGGGACTCGACGGTGCAGGCCTTGCAAGTTGAGTACCGCTGCGTTCGTTTCACGCTGCCGGGCTTCGAGCCGGGCACGCCGCGGCGCTCGTATTCGGTGGCCGAACTGGTTGCCACCTTCAAGGCCATCGTCGAGCAGACCTGCCCTGGTGAGCCGGTCACCCTGTTGCTGCACGACTGGGGTTGTGCCTTCGGCTACGCATTCGCGGCGCAGCACCCGGCGCTGGTCTCGAAGATCGTGGGGGTCGACATCGGCGACGCGGGTTCACGCGCGCACCTGCGCTCCCTGCGCTTCGTCGACAAGCTGATGATCGTGGCCTACCAGGGCTGGCTCGCGATCGCGTGGCGCATCGGTGGCCGCGCGGGCGAATGGATGACACGCTGGATGGCGCGCGCGCTGCACTGCCCTTCCGATCCGCTGTTCATCGGTTCGCAGATGAACTACCCGTACCACCTGCAGTGGACCGGTGGTGGTGCAACGCCGGCTGCGGCGGCGTTCGTGCCGGCCTGCCCGATGCTCTACGTGTACGGAACGAAGAAGCCCTTCATGTTTCATTCACCAGCCTGGGCCGAAGTGCTGGCGCTGCGGCCGGGCTGCCAGGTGCTCGCGTTCGAGACCGGGCACTGGGTCATGAGCCGGCGGCCCGAGCCGTTCAACCAGGCGGTGCTGGCGTGGCTCGGCCGCGCGCCGGATCACTTGGCCTGAGAGACCTGAACCGACAGGCGTTGCGCCGGCTTGTCGTCAGCCTTGGCCTGGGCCTTGCCCTGCACCGGGTTCTTGCCCGTGGGGTCGGCCCACTTGCTGTAGTGCGGCAGGTCACCCAGGCCGCTGTCGACCTTTTCGCCGCTCACCCTGTTGGCCGGGGCGGCGCCACGTTCGGCGGCTACAGTCACCGTGCTCAGCGAAGCGAAAGAAACGGCCAGCGAGGCCGCGACAGACAGGGCAGTGAACTTGTTCATGGCAGTTTCTCCAATGGGTTGTCGGTACGGGAAGGAAGGCGCCGCTGCGGCGACACACACCACTACGTCATGTGGTTAGCCGTACTTTATGAGGCGCAAGCTGCGGCCGGGTGGAACAAGCGCACACCTGCGAGGGCCCGGCGTTCACGTTGTGCGCTGCGGAGTGAAAAGTTGCCGGAGTCCGGGGCCGCGAAAACTTTTGGTTCCGTTACTGCACGAACCGGTTGCCGCGCGACAGGATGGTCAGCTCGACCCAGCTGCTGCCGTTGTGGCTGCCGGGTGCGTAGTTGAGTGCGAAGCCGCCGAGGTCGACGCGGCCGAGCGTACCCATGGCCGCGAGCACGCTCTCGCGCGTCGGTTTCGGGCCGGCCTTCTTCAGCGCCGTGACGAGGGTCTTGGCGGCGATGCACGATTCGAGCGAGGTGTAGTTCAGCTTCGCCCCGTTGAACGCGTTCAGCGCTTCGGCGCACTCTTTCACGAGCGGGATCGACACCTGGTTCGAAGCGCGCGGCGAGGGCATCACCTGCGACACGACCGTGCCACGCGCCAGCGGGCCGACCGACTCGGCCAGTTCGTCGGGGTTGACGAACGACAGCGCGGCCACCGGCACGACGCTGCCCTTTTCGGAGGCGGCCTTGAGGTAATCACTCACCACGCTGTACTGTGTCGTGGCGAGCACATAGTGCGGCGCGTCCTTGGTAAGGGCATCGACCGACGCCTGCTCGAGCTTGGCGCCCCGCTTCACGGCGACGCCACCCGGCTTGGCGACGCCCGCGTCGCTGAACGCACTGAGCACCGCCTCGAAATTGCTGCGACCGACTTCGTCGTCGTAGTAGAGAACGACGGCCTTGTCGGCACCGACCGCACGCTTGGCCTCGACGACCTTGGCGGCTTCGTCCTTGTACGACGCACGCAGCGTGTACACGTTGGGGTGCACGCGCAGTTTGGTGGCACCGCTGAAGGGCGCGAAGAACAGCATGTTGTGCTGCGCCACCAGCGGCAGCGAGTCGAGGCTGTTGGTGGCGGAGTTGTAGCCGAACAGCACCATCGCCGCGTGCTGGCCGAGCAGCAACTGCGTGTTCTCGGTGGCGCGCTGGCGGTTGTTGGCGTTGTCCAGCGTCACCAGCTGAATCTTGCGGCCGAGCACGTTGCTGGCGTTGACCTTGGCGAAGACGGCAAGCGCACCGTCGCGCATGTCGCGGCCGATGTCGGCGTTGGGGCCGCTGAGGGCGACCGACTGGCCAACGACGATGTCTTGTGCCAAGGCGGGCAAGGCCGATGCGAGTGCAAGGGCCAGTGCGGCGAGGGTCTTGTGCATGGAATATCCCTTCGATCAGGCGTTGCCTGAAGTCTGATTAAGTGACACGAAAGCCGTGCCGTTCGCTCTTGAGACCGGCGCAGCTTAGTGGGGCAGCGTGGCGGCGAAGGCGCGGAAGTTGGCGAACAATTTCACACCTGTGCCACGCAGATGGCCATGCCGTGATCGAATGCACTGGCGCGGGCGGGCGCTGCTTGGCAAGCGCGATCAGGTCATCGTGAGAAGTTGTGCGGCGGCCTTCTCATTCGCTTCGGCGGTCTGCAGCATCTTCATCTGCGCTTCGAACTGGCGCGCCGCGGAAATCATCGCGACCATGGTTTCGACCGGGCTCACGTTCGAGCCTTCGAGCGCACCTTCCTGCACCCGGGCCGTGTCGTCGGCCGAGAGGTCGCCGCTGGCCGCGCGGAACAGGCCGTCTTCGCCGCGCGTCAGCGCAGCCTCGGGCGTGACCAGTTTCAGCTTGCCGACCGCGGTGCTGCGGCCGTCGGCTCCTTTGGCGCTGACGGTGCCGTCGGCACCGATGCTGACGACGGAATTCGCCGGCACCTGCAGCGGGCCGCCGTCACCCATCACCGGCAGGCCGCTGCGGGTGGTGAGCGTGCCGTCGTTCGACAGTTCGAGCGCACCACCGCGGGTGTAGGCCTCGGTGCCGTCGAGCGCCTGCACGCTGAGCCAGCTGTTGCCCTTGACGGCCACGTCGAGGTTGCGGCCGGTGCCGGTGACCGGCCCTTGCGAACCGTCGTAGCCGGTCGTCGTCTCGAGCGCGTAGACACGGGTGCTCGCGCCACTGCCCAGCACCGGCACGGCCCGAAACGCCTGCAGCTCGGCACGAAAGCCGGTGGTCGAGACGTTGGCCAGGTTGTTGGCCAGCGTGTCCTGGCGCTGCATGGTCGCCTTCGCGCCCGACATCGACAGATAGATCATGCGGTCCATGGCATCGCTCCAAAAACAGAACAGACTTTGATACCGCGAGGGCCCGAGCGCCGGGCCGCCAAGGGCCACGAAGAGGCCCCAGCGTGGCCCTGCCGGGACCATCCCCTCGGGGGATCGACTGCGGTACTCCGCGGGCGAGGGGTGGTCATGACTAACGCAGGTTGACGAGCGTTTGAAGCACCTGGTCCTGCGTCTTGATGGTCTGCGCGTTGGCCTGGTAGACCCGCTGCGCGGTGATCATGTTGACGAGTTCGCCGGTGAGGTCGGTGTTCGATTCTTCGAGCGCACCGGCCTGCAGCGCGCCGAAGTTGGCGGTGCCCGAAGCACCGACCGTCGGGTCGCCAGACGCGAAGCTGCGCGACCACAGGTTGCCGCCGAGCGGGCTCAGCCCCTGCACGTTGCGAAAGGTCGCGAGTTCGATCTGCCCTGCCGGCTTGGACTGGCCGTTCGAGTAGGTTGCGGTGACCACGCCGTTTTTCTCGATCGACAGGCCCGAGAGCTGGCCGGCGGCGTAGCCGTCCTGCGTCATGCGGGTCACGCCGAAGGGCGAGCCGAACTGGGTCGCGCCGGTGAGGTCGAGTGCCACGCCGGGGATCGCCAGGGTCGCGGCGCCGGCGGCGTTGGTCGTGGTCGGGATGTCGATGTTCACGCTGCCGAGCGGCGCGGTCGGGGTTCCGCCGTTGGGCGGGAAATTGATCGTCGTCACCGGCAGCGGGTTGCCGGCACCGTCCACGCTTACCGGCGTGCCGTTGGCGGTGGCAAAGACGTTCCAGGTGTCGGTCGCGGCCTTCTGGAAGTAGTAGGTCAGCGCCACGTCCTGGCCCTTGGCGTCGAACACCGTCACCGAGGTCGCGTCGTTGTAGGTGTTGGCGTTGGCGAAGTCGATCAGCGGCGCGGCGGCCGCCACCGTCACGGCCTTGCGGGCATCGAGGTTCAACTCGATCACGTTCTGGCCGGTGGGGTTGGGCTGCACGCCCGAGGTCGGAAGTTGCAGCGGCACCGCCGCGCCGGGTTGGATCACACCCTGCGCATTGGCCGGGTAGCCGATCAGCTTCATGCCGGCGCTGTTGATGATGTTGCCGTTCTTGTCAGCCTGGAACTGGCCGTTGCGGGTGTACAGCGTCTGCGCGCCGTTGCTGACCTGGAAAAAGCCGTTGCCGTTGATCGCCACGTCGAGCGGGTTTTCGGTGCTGGTGATGTTGCCTTGCGTGAACTGCTGCGTCACCGCGTTCAGGTTCACGCCGATGCCGATGCTGGTGCTGCCGCCGCCCCCGATCGCGTTGGCGTACATGTCGGCGAACTCGGCCCGCGACGCTTTCGCGCCAATGGTGTTGGCGTTGGCCACGTTGTTGCCGATGACCTCGAGGTTCTTGCTCGCGGCGTTCAAACCGGACAGGCCTTGCTGAAAGCTCATGGGGAGTCCTTCGTGGGGAAAGTGATGGGGTGGGTCATTGCGGTTGGCGGCGGCGTCAGTTGATCGCCTTGACGCTGGTGTAGGCCACCGACGCGCCGCTTTCGAGTTCGAGCATCAGTTCGTTGCCCTGGGTGCTGACAGCGGTGACCTTGTCGCGCATCAGCGCGGTGCTGGTCAGCGTGTTGGCGCCGCTGGTGGCGGTGACGCGGAAGCTGAGTTTGCTGGTGTCGTCGTAGGTGCCGGCGGGCCAGTCGAAGCTGTGCATGCCGGTGCGCTGTGCGCCGAGGTTCATCGTGTCGAGCAGCTTGCCGGCGGGGCTCAGGATCTCGACCTTCACCGCGTCGGCCGCCGCGGTCAGCTCGAAGCCGCCCTGGGCCACGCCCTCTTTGATATCGAGCCGGTTGCCGGCCACGATCACGTCCTTGCCGAGCAGCGTGGCGCCTTGCAGCGACTGCATCTGCAGGAACTGGCTCGACAGCGCCTGCACGCTGGTGTTGAGCGTGGCGATGCCGGTCACGGTGTTGATCTGCGCGATCTGGCTGGTGAGCTGCGCGTTGTCCATCGGGCTGAGCGGGTCCTGGTTCTTCAGCTGCGTGACGAGCAGCTTCAGGAAGCGGTCCTGGCTGCCGGCGTCCGACGGGTTCGTGACCGAGCCCGCGGCGTGGTTCGCCGAGCTGCTGTAGACGTTGTTAACGTTGTTCAGGGCGACCATGTTCATTGACCCATCTGCAATGTCTTGAGCAGCAGGCTCTTGGCCGTGTTCATGACATCGACGTTGTTCTGGTACGAGCGCGAGGCCGAGATCATGTTGACCATCTCTTCCACCGCGTTCACGTTGCTGTAGGTCACGTAGCCTTCTGCATCGGCCGCGGGATGCTTCGGGTCGTGCACGCGGCGACCCACGGTCTGGTCTTCGCTGATGGTGCTCACGCGCACACCGGCGCTGCTGGCATCGTTGCCGCTCGCGCCCATCAGCTCGGTCTGGAACGTGACCTGGCGCGCCTTGTAGGCCTGGCCGTCGGGGCCGGCCACGGTGTCGGCGTTGGCCAGGTTGCTGGCCACCACGTTGAGCCGCTGGCTCTGCGCGCTGGCCGCACTTCCAGAGACATTGAAGATGTTCATCATGCTCATGACAGCCCCTCGTTCGATGAGTACATCGCCCGATCCCCCGAGGGAATCGAGCCCGCCTTGGGGCGGCCCGGCGCCGGGCTCGCCCATTCAGTGTCGTTGCTCATCACGATTGGCCGCTGATGGCGCTGAGCGTGGTGCGCACGTTGCCGTTGATGAAGCGCAGCGTGGCCTCGTACTTCACCGAGTTGTCGGCGAAGCTGGCGCGTTCACGGTCCATGTCGACGGTGTTGCGGTCGAGATTGGTCTGGCTCGGTGCGGCGAAATTCAGGGTGCTGGTGCTGCGCCCGCCGGCGCCACCACCGCCGCCGATGTGGCCGGGCTGGCTCGTGCGCATCAGGCCGGCCGGCGCGCCGCTGCCGGTGGCTTCACGCAAGGCCTGGGCGAAGTTGATGTCACGCGCCACATAACCCGGCGTGTCAGCGTTCGCAATGTTGCTGGCGATCAGGCGCTGCCGCTCCGAGCGCAGGCTGAGCGCCTGGGCCTGGAAGTCGAGCGATTCGGTCAGTCGGTTGAGCATGGCTGCCCTTCAGTTGGTGCCCGAGGCAACGAGCCCATGGGCGATGTGAAGGGATTGTGGGCAGCGATTTCGAAAACATAAGCGCGAACAGCGGCACAAAGGGCCGCCATTTCGAAGCCTCGGCACGCGGCTGCGCGCCCTACATTGACGGTCATGCACACCCTGCCCGCTCTCTCTTTGTTCGGCCGGCTCGCGCGCTGGCTCGCCACGGCCATGCTGGTGCTGGGCGCGCTGCCGGTGGCAGCGCAAGAGACTGCCACCGACACACCCGCCCCGATCGACGCCGGCCTGGAGCAGCAGATCCGCCAGCTCGCACTCGACGGCAACCCGGCAAGCAGCACCGGCGCACCGCGCCTTGAAGTGAGCGTGGGCCAACTCGACCCGCGCTTGCGCCTGGCACCCTGCGCGCGCGTGGAACCTTATCTGCCCGACGGCATGCGCCTGTGGGGCAAGGCCCGCATCGGGCTGCGCTGTACCCAGGGCACGACGCGCTGGAACGTTTACCTGCCGATCACCGTGAAGGCCTTCGGCAGCGGCCTCGTAGTCACCACCAACAAGGCCGGCGGCAGCGTGCTGACCGAGGCCGACTTGACGCTCGGCGAAGTCGATCTCGCTGAAACCGGATCGGTGGCGATGACCGAAGCACGCCTCGTTGTCGGCCGCACCCTGACCCAGACCATCAAGCCCGGCCAGAGCCTGCGCCAGTCGCACCTGCGGCCGCGCCAGTGGTTCGCGGCCGGAGAGACCGTGACGGTACTGGCCCAGGGCGCGGGCTTCAGCGTGTCGGGCGAAGGCCAGGCACTGAACAACGGGATCGAAGGCCAGCCCGTGCGGGTGCGAACCGAAAGTGGGCGTGTGCTCACGGGCCATGCAGTCGGCGAACGCCGTGTGGAGCTGGCGTTGTGAAATTTGCAGTCGACGCTGCGCTGGCTGAAGAAAAGCCTAAAGTCGACCCGGCCCGCACCGATACACACTGCATGTTGAAAGGTTCGGGCCGTTCCCGGACTCTTTGGAGAGCACCATGAAGATCGGCCACAACCCAGACAAACCAGCAGCGTTGCCCGCTGCCAGCAGCCCGGCGCCCGCCAGCGACGCCGCGAAGGCACAGGCCTCGACCGCGATTCCGGGCACGGCCGACGCCAGCGCGAAGATCGCCCTGTCGAGCGAGGCCACCAGCCTGATCGCGGGTGGCTCGAACACCGAATTCGACGCCGAGAAAGTGGCACGCATCAGCCGGGCTATCGACGACGGCACGTTCAAGATCGACGCCGAGGTCATCGCCGACAAGCTGATCTCCAACGCACAGGAGTTGCTGGCCAAGAAGTGACGCGCGGGCTGCGCTGCAGCCCCGCTTTCTGTTCCTTGCCCGCTTTGCCCGGGCACCCCCTTCAGACCACCACGGACGCGCGCCGCCGATGCTCACCCCGGTTACTCAGTCTCCCCCGCCCAGCCCCGAGCTGGAAGCCGCCCTCGCCGCAGTTGAAGTGCGGCTGGCGGCGCTCGGCGCGGCCCTGCACGCGCGTGACAGCGCCGGCATCGACCTGCACGCAAGCGAACTGCACCGCGCGCTGGCCCGGGCCGTGGACCACTTTTCGCGCGCCGCGAACGCCGGCAGCATTCCCGTGGCGCTGCGTTTGCGGCTGGCCAGCGCCGGCGGGCAAGTGGCGGCGCAGCGTGAATCGCTGGCCCGCGCCACCGCAGCGCTCGACCGTGCGATCGACGTCCTGCTGCCGCGTGACAGCGCCGCCGTGTACTCGACCTTCGGCGGCGCCGACAGAAGCCCGCTCGGCGAATCGCTTCAGGCCTGACGGACAACGACCCCCACGGGGGCGCTCAGCCGACTGACGGGCCGCGCGCGGTTCAATCGGTTTCCCAGTGTTCCAGCCACAAGTCGCGTGCGATGCGCACGCAGGCTTCGCGGCCCTGGTAATAACCGGGCAAGACCTGGATCTCGCGGTAGCCCAGCTGGCGGTAGAAAGCACGCGCCGCCGCGTTGCCCTGGCGCGCTTCGAGCCAGACCTGGCCGACACCCGCCGTCAGCGCGGCCTGCTCCAGCCAGGCCACGAGTGCGCCACCGATGCCCTGGCGCCGCGCACTCGGGCGCACCGCCAGAAGCAGCAAGTGGGCTTCGTCTTCGTGGTACTTCATGATCGCAAAACCACAGAGCTTGCCGGCCGCGAACGCCGCGACCACGTTGGTTTCGGCGTCGAAGATGCTGCGCAACACACGTTGCGTGGTCCAGCTCCAGCCCAGGCCACGCTCGATCTGGTCGCGCGACATCTGCGCGATGCGCAGCGCGTCGGTCTCACGCGCCAGCCGCAGGGTCAGGTCGGAGATCATCGGCGCCGCGCGTTGAGCGTGGGTCTTGTCAGCGCACCGTCACCGTGTAGGTGACGGTCTGGGTGGCCGGGTCGAGCGTGCGCATGCGCCGGAAGTCGAACTTCAGCGTCACCGTACCAGCAGCCGCCGGCCGGAAACGCCAGACCTCGAAGCCGACGGCCTGGATCGGGTTGCGCGCCTCGATTTCACGTTCGAACTTCGGCGCTGTCTGGCCCTCGAGCACGCCCGGCTTGAAGTCGACCAGCGACCACTCTGATGTGGGGCTCGCGATCGTCGTGAGCCGAACCACCAGTTCCTGGCCGGGCGCCAGTGT
This sequence comes from Rhizobacter sp., assembly GCA_043774765.1. Classification (GTDB taxonomy): domain Bacteria; phylum Pseudomonadota; class Gammaproteobacteria; order Burkholderiales; family Burkholderiaceae_C; genus LMDS01. Next base: position 10,458 of record JAYVTD010000304.1, read on the forward strand.
GATGCTGCTGCCGCTGTGCTCGGCCGCGACGTTCACGCCATAGCGGTCGACCGCGGGCTCGGGCCGCGGCGGCGTCGCGCACGCGGCCAGCAGCACAAGCGCGGTGCCGACGGCCGACCACTGTTTCATTCCACTCGACATTCCTTGATCTCCAGGGCAGGCGTTCAGGGCATGGACTGCTGACCCGCCGATGCTGCGAGCTTCGCACACCCGGCGGGTTTGAAGACACGCTGTGTCGACGCCGGGTTCGCGGCGAGCTTGGCCGCCGGGCGGCGCGGCCGGGCCAACAGCTCGCCGCCGCAGTTCGGGCAGGTGCCGGCCAGCACCCCTTCGGCGCAGGCCGCACAGAAGGTGCATTCGAACGAGCAGATGCGGGCGTCGGCGGAGCCGGGGGGCAGGTCCTTGTCGCAGCATTCACAACCGGGTTTGAGCAGCAGCATGCGGGCCTCGCGCGGAGTTGAAAGGGTTCGGCAGAGGGTATCAAAGTCTGCCCTTTCCGCCCGGGCTCAGGCTATCGCCGACGGCGTTATCCTTGGCGCCCGCCTTCTGCCGCCCATGACCGCCCTGCACATCACCGACATCGAAGCCGCCATCAACTGGTGGCGTGAGCGCACGCCCTCGCCCGACGGCATCACCGCCTGCGCCGAAGTGCGGGCTCTGGGCACCGTCTATGCGCTGCTCGTGTACTACCACGAGAGCGAAATCATGGAAGACGCGATGCCGCCGAAAGCCCTGGCCGCCTGGCTCGCCTGGTACGCCAGCACGCCCGACGCGCCCTGCATCGCGATCTGCTCCACGAGCCAGGGCGACAACCTCTGCAAGGGCTGCGGCCGCACGTTCGAAGAGGTGCAGCACTGGCCCGAAATGACGCCCTCGCAGAAGCGCAGCACCTGGCGCCGCATCACGATGGAAGGCACGGCCTGGCGCTTCAACAAGTACGCCGAACGGGCCCGCGAGCGCGTCAACGACAGCGTGCCGCCGGTGGCCGCAGCGTGACCCGACCGAGCCTGTGGCACAGCGCGCGGCGGATCGCGCCGCTGGCCTGGCCGGTGTTCGTCGGGCAGCTTGCGGTGCTGGCGTTTTCGACCATCGACACGATCCTGCTGGCGCGCCATTCCGCGCTCGACCTGGCGGCGCTGGCGATCGGCGGCTCGGTCTACATCTCGGTCTTCGTCGGGCTGATGGGCGTGGTGCTGGCGATCGGCCCCATCGCCGGCCAACTGTTCGGCGCCGGCAAGCTGCGCGAGTGCGGGCAGCAACTGCACCAGGCCATGTGGCTGGCGCTCGCGCTGTCGGTGCTCGGCTGCACGCTGCTGCTGTTCCCGCAGCCCTTTCTGAGCCTGTCGCGGGCCTCGCCCGAGGTGGCAGGCAAGGTGCGCGCTTACCTCGGCGCGCTGGCGTTCGCCTTGCCACCGGCCCTGCTGTTCACCGCGTTTCGCGGCTTCAACACGGCGGTCTCGCGGCCCAAGGTGGTGATGGCGTTGCAGCTCGTGGCCCTGCTGGTCAAGCTGCCGTTGACGGCCCTGCTGGTGTTCGGCATCACGCTGCCCACGCCGCTGGGCACGCTGCAGCTCGACGCGCTCGGCGCACCCGGCTGCGGCGTGGCCACAGCCATAGTGATGATCGGCCAGATGCTGGTCGCCTGGCAGCTGCTGCGGCGCGACCCGTTCTATGCACGTTTCGGGTTCAAGGCGCGCCTGTCGGCGCCGCACCGCGCCAGCCTCGTCAACCTGCTGCGCCTGGGTGTGCCGATGGGTCTGTCAATCGCGATCGAGGTCACCGGCTTCACCTTCATGGCATTTTTCATTTCGCGCATCGGCGCCACGCCTGTGGCCGGGCACCAGATCGCGGTGAACCTGGTCTCGCTGATGTTCATGATGCCGCTGGCGATCGCCAACGCGTCGAGCACGCTCGTGGCGCAGCGCATCGGCGCCGGTGACGCGGCCGACGCGCGGCGCCTCGGTTGGCACGGGCTCGAGGCCGGCGTGCTGATCGCCGCGACGATGGGCGCCGCGGTCTACCTGCTGCGCGAGCAGATCCTGCGCCTGTACACGCACGACAGCATCATCATCGGCGCAGCCCTGCCGCTGCTCGCGTGGGTGGCGGTGTTTCACATCGCCGATGCGGCGCAGACGGTGGCGGCCTTCGTGCTGCGGGCCTACCGCATGGCGGTCGCGCCGCTGGTGATCTACGCGGTCGCGATCTGGGGCGTGGGGCTGGGCGGCGGTTATGCGCTGGCCTTCGACAGCAGCGGCCTCGTACCGGCCGCGCTGCATGGCGCGCTCGGTTTCTGGTCGGCGGCCACGCTCGGGCTGGTGATCGCGGGCGCCGGCATGAGTGCCTTTCTCGCCTGGATGCTGCGCCGCTCGCGCGACCGCAGCGTGGCCCTCAGCGCAGCAGCTTGAGGCTCAGACCGCGAGCGGCAGCGACAGCACGAAACAGCTGCCACCACCCTCGCGCGCTTCGCAGCACACGCTGCCGCCGTGGCGTTCGGCGATCTGTTTGACCAGGCTCAGGCCCAGGCCCACACCACCGGCCTGCTCGGCGTGGCCGGGCAGGCGGAAGAACGCTTCGAAGATGCGCTCGCGCATTGTTTCGGGCACCCCCGGGCCGCGGTCGCACACACGCACCAGCGCGCGCCCGGCGCCGGCTTCGGTGAGGACGTTGACCTCGCGGCCGCCATAACGGCGCGCGTTTTCCAGCAGGTTGCGCAGCGCCCGGCGCAGCAGCCGCTCGTCACCGGCGACCACGAGCGGCACCCCGTCGAGATCGGCATCGACGCGCGACGCTTCTTCGGCCGCCACTGCGAGCAGATCGACACGTTCGTTCTGGTCGAGCGTTTGCGGGCCGTCGAGCCGGCTCGCCAGCAGCACCTCTTCGACCAGCGCGTCGAGCTCGGCCACGTTGGTGTTGATCTCGCGCCTGAGTTTTTCGCGCTGCACCGGGCTGGCGTCGTCGAGCATCGACACAGCCATCTTCATGCGGGCCAGCGGCGAGCGCAGTTCGTGGCTGGCGTTGGCGAGCAGCGACTGGTGCGAGCGCACCAGCGTTTCGACTTTGGCCGCCGCCACGTTGAAGCTCGACGCGACCGCGGCTACTTCGTCGCTGCCGGTCACCGCGACACGGTGGCCGAGTTGGCCGGCACCGAATTTTTCGACACCCTGTTTGAGCGCTTCGAGCCGGCGCGTGAGGCGGCGCACCACCGGGTAGGCGCCTGCTGCCACCGCCACGAACAACACGCCCAGCAGCACGACCAGGCCGATGCCCCGTTGCCAGCTCGACGGCACGAAGGGCAGGCCCAGCGGTGGCGGCTCGCCCGAGCCGAAGCGCACGCCGGGCGGCGGCCCACCGGGGCCGAGCCGCTGGCCGCCCTGGCGCAGCAGACCGGGCCGCATGATCCACAAGGTTCGCCCGTCTTCGAGCCGCAGTGCCAGCGGGCGCACCGCACCTTCGACAGAGCGGCGCGTGAACGATTCTGACGCGCCGATGCGCTCGCCCTGCGGGCTGTCGAGCGCCAGCGGCAGGCGCAGCCGCATCGACCAGTCGCGCAAGGCCGCGGCCTGCTCGTCGGGCGCGGCGCTGGTGCCGGGCAGCGAACGCTGGATCAGTTCGGCCCAGGCGCCCATTCGGTCGCCCTGCACCGACTCGGAACGCTCGCGCTCCTGTTCGATGTGGCGTTGGAACACCCAGCCCGACGCAAGCGCGAACAGCAGCAGGAACACCACCACGGTGGCGTAGATGCGCAGGTAAAGGCTCTTCATGCCACAAGTATCAGCGCTGACGCAGGCCTGTGCGCTGTTGCGTCACCGCGCTGCCGACGCTCAGGCGGCGGCCTCGTCGGCGTCTTGCTTGCGCGCGAACACATAACCCGCACCACGCACGGTGAGCACCCGGCGCGGCAGCTTGGGGTCGTCTTCGATCACGGCGCGGATGCGCGAGATGTGCACGTCGATGGAGCGGTCGAAGGCTTCGAGTGGGTGGCCCTTGAGCGAGTCCATGATCTGGTCGCGCGAGAGCACGCGGCCCGGGCTTTGCGCCAGCACGACGAGCAGGTCGAACTGGTGGCCGGTCAGGTCGCAGACCGTGCCGGCCAGGCGCGCCACACGGGCGCCGAGGTCGACTTCGAGCCGGCCGAAACGCAGCACGTCGTCGTCGGCCGGCTGCGGCGTGGCGCGCCGCAGCAGCGCCTTCACACGCGCGAGCAACTCGCGCGGCTCGAAAGGCTTGGGCAGGTAGTCGTCGGCACCGAGCTCGAGGCCGACGATGCGGTCCATCGGTTCGCCGCGCGCGGTCAGCATCAGCAGCGGCAGGTGGCGGGTTCGGGCTTCGGCACGAAGTTCGCGGCACAGGTCGAGGCCGTCGCCGTCGGGCAGCATCAGGTCGAGCACGAGCGCGTCGTAGTGGTCGGCGGCGATGCGCTCGCGGCCGGCGGCCAGCGACCCGGCGGTTTCGACCTCGAAACCGGCGCCGCGCAGGTAGTCGCCCACCATCGCCGAAAGGCGGGCATCGTCATCGATCAGCAGCAGGCGGGCGGTCATGCGGTGCGTGTGGGGCGTGGACTGGTGGGGGAAGCTCGCGCTTTGCAGCACCATCGCCGCCAGCGCGCTGGTGCTGCCAAGCATAGCCCGTGCGCCGATCATTGTTTGGGCGGCTCGCGCTGCATGCGTTCCTGCATCATCGCGCCGCGCTGTTTCAAACGCTCGCCGAACTTCGCGCGCTGCTCGGGGGTGAGCACCTTGCTCACGTCGAGCATGGCCTGCAGCGTGCGCCTACTGGCTTGCTCGTGCTGGGCCTGCATCTGCGCACGCACCGACTCGGCCGCAGCCGCGTCGACGGTGGGCGCCGCGAAGATCTGCAGGCTGCGCTCGCGCAGGCCCTTGCCGGCTTCGCGCTGGGCCCGCAGGTCGGTGGCGGCGGCGGTCGCGATCTGCTTGATCTGGGTG
>JAYVTD010000305.1:0-7167 GCA_043774765.1 Rhizobacter sp.
AGCCGACGTGTTCGGCGGTTTCTCCGCCATCGGCTGGGGCGCGCGGCCGGCCGCACAACGCGCGCTGCGTGTGTTCGCCTCGCCCGGCCCGATCTACGAACCCGAGGGTTCGGGCGCCGACTACTGGCGCATGGCACGCGCGCTGTTCGCGGCCGGCTTTCGGGCCGGCGACCTGGTGCACAACACCTTCAGCTACCACTTCACGCCGGCCGGCGCGATGATGGAAAGTGGTGCGTTCGCCGTCGGTTGCACCGTGTTCCCGGCCGGCACCGGGCAGACCGACCAGCAAGTGCAGGCGATCGCAGCGTTGAAGCCGGCCGGCTACATCGGCACGCCGAGCTTCCTGAAGATCATTCTGGAGAAGGCCGCAGAAACTGGCGTGGCCCTGCCTTGGTTGAAGAAGGCCTCGGTCGGCGGCGAAGCCTTCACACCGAGCCTGCGCGACTGGTTCGCCGAGCGTGGCATCACCGCCTACCAGTGCTACGGCACGGCCGACCTCGGCCTCGTGGCCTATGAAACCGCGGCGCGCGAAGGGCTGGTGCTCGACGAAGGCGTGATCGTCGAGATCGTGCGCCCCGGCACCGGCGACCCGGTGCCCGCCGGCGAAGTCGGCGAAGTGGTCGTGACGACGCTGAACCCGGCCTACCCGTTGATCCGCTTCGGCACCGGCGACTTGTCGGCGGTGCTGCCGGGGGCCTGCCCGAGCGGGCGCACCAACACCCGCATCAAGGGCTGGCTGGGCCGCGCCGACCAAACGGCCAAGGTGCGCGGCATGTTCGTGCATCCGGCCCAGGTGGCCGAGATCGCGCGCCGCCACCCCGAGGTGCGCAAGGCGCGGCTCGTGGTCAGCGGCGAGATGGCGAACGACCGCATGCTGCTCAGCGTCGAGGTCGAGGGCACGCCCGAAGGCCTGGCCGCGCGCCTGACCGAAACCGTGCGCGATGTGACCAAGTTGCGCAGCGAGATCCTGCTGTGCGCTGCGGGCAGCTTGCCCAACGACGGCAAGGTGATCGAAGACGCACGCCGCTACACATGACGGTACGAGGGATTACGTAGTTTCCGCCATGTCGCCGCACGGGTGAGCGCAGACAATCGCGCGGTGTGATTCCTCACAGCTATGAAAGCCCCATCATGAAACGAATTCTTCTTGCCACCGCGGCCGCCTTCGTGGCGACGTTCGCCTTTGCCGAATACCCGGAAAAGCCGGTCACGATCGTCGTGCCGTTCGCGGCCGGCGGCCCCACCGACAAGGTGGCGCGTGACCTGGCCGAAGCGCTGCGCAAGCCGCTCGGCGGCCAGTCGATCATCATCGAGAACGTCGGCGGCGCCGGTGGCACGCTCGGCGCGGCCAAAGTCGCCAAGGCTTCCAACGACGGCTACACGCTGCTGCTGCACCACATCGGCATGAGCACCGCGCCGTCGCTGTACCGCAAGATGGCCTACGACACGTTGGGCGACTTCGAATACCTCGGCATGATCAACGAAGTGCCGATGACGCTGATTGGCAAGCCCACGCTGCCGGCCAACAACTACGCCGAACTGGTGAAGTGGATGGATGCCAACAAGGGCAAGATCAACCTCGCCAACGCCGGCCTCGGCGCAGCCTCGCACCTGTGCGGCCTCTTGTTCCAGAGCACGCTGAAGATCGACATGCAGACCGTGCCGTACAAGGGCACCGGCCCGGCGATGACCGACCTGCTCGGCGGCCAGGTCGACCTGATGTGCGACCAGACCACCAACACCAGCAGCCAGATCGAAGGTGGCAAGGTCAAGGCCTTCGCCGTGACCTCGGCCAAGCGCCTGACCACACCCGCCCTGAAGAACCTGCCCACGCTCGACGAGTCGGGGCTGAAGGGTTTCAACGTGTCGATCTGGCACGGCATGTACGCACCGAAGGGCACGCCGAAGGCCGTCACCGACAAGATCAACGCCGCGCTGCGCGTGGCGCTGAAAGACGCCGACTTCATCAAGCGTGAAGAAGCGCTGGGCGCGGTCGTCATGACCGACGCACGCCTGGGCGGCGCCGAGCACAAGAAATTCGTCGAAGCCGAAATCAACAAGTGGGGCCCGGTCATCAAGGCCGCCGGCCAGTACGCCGACTGAAGACGAATCGTTGTCCGGGCTGTCAGTGCATGGACCACGGTGACTGCAGGGTGATCGGGATGGTCACCGGCCCGTCGTTGACGAGGCTGACCTGCATGTCGGCACCGAACTCGCCGCAAGCCACTGGCGCGTGCAGTTGGCGCGCGGTGGCGAGCATCCGCTCGTAGAGCCGCCGGCCGAGTTCGGGTGCGGCGGCGGCCGTGAAACTCGGCCGGTTGCCCCCCGACACGTCGGCCGCGAGCGTGAACTGACTGACGATCAGCAAACCGCCTTTCACGTCGACGACGCTGAGGTTCATCTTGCCGGCCCCGTCGGCAAAGATGCGCAGCTTCAGCAGCTTGGCGACGAGCTTGTCGGCGAGCGCTTCGTCGTCGGTCGGCTCGGCGCACGCGAACACCAGCAGGCCCTGTTCGATGGCGCCGATGGTGGCGCCGTTGACGGCCACCGAAGCGCGCGCCACACGCTGAACCAACGCGATCACGGCGCAGCCCTTGCGCGTTCGTCGTCATGCGCCTGATCGAAGCGCGCTTCCACGTTCGACGGCAGCAGCTGGATCGAAGCGCGCAGCCCCGGCACCTCGTTCATCAGCGCCTCTTCGACGTTGGCACGCAGCGCAGCGGCACGGCCCAAGGTCCAGTCCGAAGGCATGTGCATGTGCACGTCGAGAAAACGGCGCTGGCCGGCGCGCCGCGTGACGAGGTGATCGAAGCGGATCGTGCTGTGGGCGAACTCTGCAAGCGTGCGGTCGATCTGCGCAAGCACTTCGGGTTCGAGCGCGCTGTCCATCAGCCCTTCGACCGAGCGCCAGGCCAAGTGCGCGCCCTCGCGCAGGATGTTGAGCGCAACAAAGATGGCGAGCAGCGGGTCGAGCCAGAGCCAGCCGGTGAAGTGCACCGCGATCAGACCGACGACGACGCCGGCCGAAGTCCACACGTCGGTGTAGAGGTGGCGCGCATCGGCTTCGAGCACGATCGAGCGGTGCTCGCGCGAGGCCGCCATCATCCGCCACGCCAGCGCGCCGTTGAGCGCCGAGCTGAGCGCCGCCAGCGCGATGCCCCAGCCGAGAGATTCCAGCGGTTGCGGGTTGAAGAAGCGGTGAGCGGCGGCCCAGATGATGCCGGCGGCGGCGCCGGCGATCAGCAGACCTTCGAAGCCGCTGGAGAAGTACTCGGCCTTGCTGTGGCCGAACGGGTGATCGTCGTCGGCCGGGCGCTGCGCAATGATGACCATCGCCAGCCCGAACAGGGCCGAGGCGAGGTTGACGAAGGACTCCATCGCGTCCGACAGCAGGCCCACCGAGTCGGTGATCCACCACGCCATCGTTTTCATCACGATGGTGGCAACCGCTGCCGCGATCGACAGCTTGAGCAGCGTCTTGACCTGCACTGCGGTTACTGCGAGAGCGTCACGCGCGCGAACTTGCGCTTGCCGACCTGCACGACATAGGTGCCGGCACCGAGCTTCAGGCCGCGGTCGCTGATCAACACACCGTCGATGCGAACGCCGTTGCCGTCGACCAGGCGCAGCGCCTCGCTGCTCGACGGCGCGAGGTTCGCCTGCTTCAGCAGGGCGCCGATGCCGAGCGGTGCGCCGCTGAGCGACACCGCGTCGATCTGGTCGGGCACACCGCCGCGGGCGCGGTGGTTGAAGTCGGCTTCGGCCGCTTCGGCAGCGGCGGCATTGTGAAAGCGCGTGGTGATTTCCTTGGCCAGCAGCACCTTCGCCTCCTTCGGGTTGCGCCCGCCCTCGACCTCGGCCTTGAGCTTGGCGATGCCCGCCTCGGGCAGGAAGCTCAGCAAGCTGAAGTAGTTCCACATCATCGGGTCGCTGATCGAAAGCAGTTTCGCAAACATCTCGTTCGGTGCGTCGGTGATGCCGATGGTGTTGCCCTTGCTCTTGGACATCTTCTCGACACCGTCGAGCCCGACGAGCAGCGGCATGGTCAGGATGCACTGCGGCTCCTGCCCGTATTCGCTTTGCAGGGCGCGCCCGACCAGCAGGTTGAACTTCTGGTCGGTGCCGCCGAGCTCGATGTCGCTCTTGAGCGCGACCGAGTCGTAGCCCTGCATCAGCGGGTACAGGAACTCGTGCACGCTGATCGGCGTACCGGCCTTGAAGCGCTCGCTGAAGTCGTTGCGCTCCATCATGCGGGCGACCGTGTAGCGCGATGCGAGCTGGATCATCCCGCGCGCGCCGAGCGGGTCGCTCCACTCGGAGTTGTAGCGAATCTCGGTCTTTTGCTCGTCGAGCACGAGCTTCGCCTGGCTGAAGTAAGTCTTGGCGTTGGCCTCGATCTGCTCGCGGCTCAGCGGCGGGCGCGTGGCGTTGCGGCCCGACGGGTCGCCGATCATCGAGGTGAAATCGCCGACCAGGAAGATCACGCTGTGGCCGAGGTCCTGCAGCTGCCGCATCTTGTTCATCACCACGGTGTGGCCGAGGTGCAGGTCGGGCGCGGTCGGGTCCAGGCCGAGCTTGATTCTGAGTGGCACGCCGGTTGCTTCTGAACGTGCAAGCTTGGCGATCCAGTCGGGTTCAGGTAACAGCTCGTCACAGCCGCGCTTCGAGATCGCCAGTGCGTTCAGGACACGGTCGGTCACGGGGTGCGGGGGCAGGGCCGGAACAGGAGTGGAAGGCAAGGACATTCGGGGCTTTTCAAGAGAGGGGCGCAAAGCCGGGTCGGTATACTGCGCGGCTGCCCCGAAAGGGCTCCCGCACTGCCAAGGCGAGCGATGAGAGCGAGGCCTTCGAAGCGACACGATTCTAGTGGACGCTCCTTGGGCCTCAGGGACACACACACCGAAGCGCGGGCCCATGTTGCCGGCGCTCGCAGACTGAGCGAAACGCTCCGGAATTGAATTGAAATCAACCGTCACGATCGATCGCGCCCTGGCCTCGGCCAGCGCCCACACAGCCAGTTTTGTCCGCACACACCCGCGCAGCCTTACGGCCGCGGTGATGTTCGTACTGGCCGGCTTCGGCGCCGCGGCCTTCGGAATTGCGCCGATGGTGCCGGATGCGTCGGACCTGCCGAAGCGTCTGGTGACGGAAATCGTCACACCGAACAGCATGCAGTCACAACTCGACGCATTGGCCGAGCACGCGCTGGAGCTCTACAGAACCGACCTGACCCGCTCGAGCGACACCGCCGACAGCCTGCTGAAGCGGCTGAACGTGAGCGATGCCGCGGCCGCCGCATTCCTGCGCAGCGACCCGACCGCCCGCAAGCTGCTCGAAGGCCGCGCCGGCAAGATGGTTCGTGTGCAGACCGATGAATCGGGCCAGATGACCGAGCTGGTCGCGCGTTACGCCGCTTCGGGTTCCGATGCCGTCGCGACTCAGTTCCAGCGCTTGCGGGTGATCCGTTTCGCGGGCAAGTTTCTCGCCACGGTCGAAATGGCGCCGCTGGCAGCGCAGGTGCGCATGGGCAGCGGCACGATCCGCTCGTCGCTGTTCGCGTCGACCGACGAGGCCGGCATCCCGGATGCCGTGGCCACCCAGCTGGCCGAGGTGTTTTCGACCGACATCGACTTCCACCGCGAACTGCGCAAGGGCGACACCTTCTCGGTCGTCTACGAAGCAATGACCGCTGATGGCGAGCCGATCACCTGGGGCACGTCCACCGGCAAGGTGCTGGCCGCCGAGTTCGTCAACAACGGCCGCTCGTACTCGGCCGTGTGGTTCAAGGACGGACAGGGCAAGGGCACCTACTACGGCCTGGACGGCCGGAGCAAACGCCGCGCGTTCCTGTCGAGCCCGATGGAATTCTCGCGCGTGACCTCGGGTTTTGCGATGCGCATGCACCCGATCCAGAACGTCTGGAAGCAGCACAAGGGAGTGGACTACGGTGCGCCCAGCGGCACGCCGATCCGCAGCGTCGGTGACGGCGTGGTCGAGTTCGCCGGGAGCCAGAACGGCTACGGCAACATGGTCGAGATTCGCCACAGCAACCAGCGCTCCACGCTCTACGCGCACCTGAGCCGCGTCGACGTGCGCAAGGGCCAGCACGTGGAACAGGGCGCGCGCATCGGCGCGGTCGGCTCCACCGGCTGGGCCACCGGCCCGCACCTGCACTTCGAAGTGAAGGTCGACGGCCAGCAGCAAGACCCGATGATCATGGCCAAGGCTTCCGAAGCCGTGGTGCTGACGGCTGCCGGCAAGGCCGAGTTCGCCCAGCTGGCCATCAACGTGAAGAGCCAGCTCGACCTGGCCGACAGCGTCGGGCGCTCCGGCGCTTCGGTCGAATAACAGCAGCCACGCGGGCTGCGAAGCCTGCACCAGCGTTTGCCTCGATGACAGCGCTTTACATCGGCCTGATGTCCGGCACCTCGCTCGACGGCGCCGACGGCGTGCTGGTCGACTTCGCGGCTCCAGGGCTCAGGGTGCTGGCGCATCGTCATCGACCGTTCTCGCCCGAACTCGCGGCCGAGTTGCTCGCGCTCAACACGCCGGGCACCAACGAACTGCACCGCGCCGCGCTGGCCGGCAACGCGCTGGCCCGTGTCTACACCGAGGTCGTCGAAGCGCTGCTCGAAGCCGGCAGCGTGCCGCGCGAACAGGTCCTCGCCATCGGCGCCCATGGGCAGACGGTGCGCCACCGCCCGCAAGAGTTCGACGGCACCGGCTACACCTTGCAGCTGAACAACCCGGCGCTGCTGGCCGAGTTGAGTGACATCGACGTCGTGGCCGACCTGCGCAGCCGCGACGTGGCGGCCGGCGGGCAAGGCGCGCCGCTCGTGCCCGCGTTTCACCGCGCAGTGTTCGGTCGCCCGGGCGAGGCGACTGGCGTGCTCAACATCGGCGGGATCAGCAACCTCACCGCCCTGCAGGCCGACGGCTCGACCACCGGGTTCGACTGCGGCCCGGGCAATGCGCTGATGGACCACTGGTGCCAGACCCACACCGGGCAGGCCTTCGACGACGGCGGCACCTGGGCGGCGTCGGGCCGGGTAATCGAACCCTTATTGCAAGACATGCTCGCCGACCAATACTTCGCGCTCCCGGCGCCGAAGAGCACCGGGCGGGACCGTTTTCATCCGGACTGGTTGAAGGCCCGGCTGCAGGGCT
>JAYVTD010000306.1:0-2387 GCA_043774765.1 Rhizobacter sp.
TGTCCTGGATCGACGCCAGGTCTTGTTGCCACTGTGCGATCACGGTGTTCAGCCGCAGCGTCTGCTCGAGCCGGGCCTGGCTCGAATCGCGCGCCCGCACGATGCCGTCGACACCCTGCCAGGCCATGCCGGCCATGATGGCCATCACCATCATCGCCACCAGCACCTCCACGAGCGTGAAGCCGGCCGTGCGTGCGCGGGTGGGCTGCCTCACTTTCTGAGCACCGTCGAGAGGTTGAGGATCGGCTGGCCCGCCGCGTCGGCGACCTGCGCATCGACCCGGATGAACAGCGGGTTCGGGGTCGGCCGAGCGACCAGCCGCACGTTGTAGTTCTGGCCGAGCTGGCTGCAGGTGAAATCGGAATCGCCGATCGGCGGTGTGAGGCCCGACAGGCGCAGGCCGGTGAGCTGGTTGTCGGCGCACCACTGCGCCGCGGTCACGTCGCCCAGCCGCTGGGTGTTACCTGTGAGTGCGCCGGCGGCCTTGATGCCGGCGCCGAGCGTGATCGCGACGATGGTCAGCGCCACCAGCACTTCGATCAGCGTGAAGCCGCGGGCGCCTCGACTCGTGCCCGGATTCATGGGCGCGCGACGGTGGTCGGCTCGGCGCCGACGACGAACGGGCCGAGGCCGTCGGTTTCGAGCATCACCCGCTGGTCGTCCAGGTGCAGCACGATGGTCTGCGCGCCGATCAGCGGCTCGGGGCCGAGCACCAGCGCGCGCGCGCCGACCACTTCGGCGCTGACGCCCGGGTTGAGCCAGTGGCTCGGCAACTCGCTGGAGGATGGCAGGCCGACGAAGCGGAAACCTTCGGCGCCGACCTGCACCGGGCGCGGCTCCCAGCTGGCGGGCAGCCCGGAAGCGCGGGCTTCGGTGCGCGCCGCTTCGAGCAGCGCGACGAGCCGCGCCGCTTCGTGGTCGAGCCGGGTCGAGGCCGGGTCGCGCAGCGCCAGGCTGACGACCGCGCTGGCGATCGCGATCAACGCCACGACGACCATCAGTTCGATCAGCGTGAAGCCGCGCGTGGCCCGCCGGCCCGCGCGCCGTGGCGCGTGCGGACTATTGCCAGGAACCAATGTCGGCATTCTTGCCTTCGCCACCGACCACGCCGTCGGCACCGAAGCTGTAGATGTCCACCTCGCCCTTCAGGCCCGGGCTGGCGTACTGGTAGGGCTGGTTCCAGGGGTCTTTGGGCAGCTTGTCGAGGTAGGGTTTCCAGTTGCTCGGGACGGTGCCGGTGGTCGGTTTGGTGACCAGCGCCTGCAGACCTTGCTCGCTGGTCGGGAACCGCTGGTTGTCGAGCTTGTAGAGCTTGAGCGCCTGCATCAGGTTGTTGACGTCGGTGCGGGCGGCGGTCACGCGGGCGTCGTCGGCGCGGTCGAGCACGTTGGGCACGATCAGCGCGGCCAGCACGCCGATGATGACGAGTACGACCATCAGTTCGATCAGGGTGAAACCGCGCGCCAGGCGCGAAACGCGGCGCGAAGCGGGAGGCGGCGTCGGAGGGGTGGGCATCGTGCTGTAGCTCATGGGGTGTTCCTGCCCGGGGAAGCGGGCTGGAGTGGCAGACCCGTTGAATGATAATCGGCCATGCTCGCACGACTGTCAGCCTTCGTTATCTGGGCCCTGGTGGCCGCCACCGCGGTGTTCTGGGGTTTGCGCCTCTGGACCCGGCCGGCCGAAGCACCGCAGTACACGGTGCCGGTCGGTGACGTGGCGGTCGCCCGCGGCGACCTGAGCCGCCTGCTCGGCGCCACGCCCGCAGCGGCCACCGCTGTCTTGGCGGTGCCTGAGATGGCTTCGCGGTTTCGCCTGATCGGCATCATGGCACCCAAGGCCGCTGCGGCGTCGGCAAAGCCGGGGCAGGGCGTGGCGCTGATCGCGGTCGATGGCAAACCCCCCAAGGCCTTCGTGGTCGGCTCGTCGCTCGATACGAACCTGGTCTTGCAGTCGGTCAGCCTGCGCACCGCCGCGATCGGTCCGGCGCAAGGCGCGGCGGCGGTCACGCTCGAACTACCACCCCTGGTGGCCGCAGCCACCGGCACGCTGCCGGCGCCGGCTCTGGGTTCCGGCGCGCCGCGCAACCCGGCAGCGCCGGCTGCGCCGGTGTATGTCCCGCCCCCGCCCCCGCCCCCGCTCCCGCCAATGGTGCCCCAGCCTGTCGGGCAAGTGCGGCCGGGGCTCGCCCCCTCGTTCCCGCCGCCGGGTACGGGCGGCATGCCGTCAGGCGCCATCCCCGTGCCACCGGCCGGGGCCGCGTCGATCCCGCGCGATCCGAATCCGCAGACGCTGACGCAATAGCGCCGGCCAGCGCCTCACTGCAGCGGCGTGGGCTCGGTGACGGGCCCGATCGGCGCCGGGTGCGTCGGGCCGGCTTCTTCGCCTTC
>JAYVTD010000307.1:0-23497 GCA_043774765.1 Rhizobacter sp.
TCCTTGCGCAGCGGCTTCTGCTCTTCGCTGCGCTGCTGGCGCACGGCGGCCGTGGCCTTGCGGTCGGCGGCGGGCCGCGGCGCTTCGGCCACCGCGGCAGCCGGCGCGAGCTCGGCGTCTTGCGCCGCCTGCTTCTTGCGCTTCTTGTCTCCCTTGCTCTGCTCGCGCGCGGCGTCGCGCGACTGTTCGAGCAGCCAACGCTGGTAGTCGTCGAGGTCGCCGTCGAACGGTTTGATGGCGCCGTCGGCCACCAGCCAGAACTCGTCGCAGACTTCGCGCAGCAAGGCACGGTCGTGGCTGACCAGCATGACCGTGCCTTCGAATTCGTTCAGCGCCATCGAGAGCGCTTCGCGCGTGGTCAGGTCGAGGTGGTTGGTCGGCTCGTCCAGCAGCAGCAGGTTGGGGCGCTGCCACACCAGCATCGCCAGCACCAGGCGCGCCTTTTCGCCGCCCGAGAGCGTGCCGACGGCCTGCGTGACCATCTCGCCAACGAAGCGGAACGAACCGAGGAAGTCGCGCAGTTCCTGCTCGCGCGCCTGCGGGCCCACGTCGCGGGCGAGGCGGATCATGTGCATCAGCGCGCCGTCGTCGAGCGAGAGCACGTCGAGCTCCTGCTGTGCGAAGTAGCCGATCGTCAGGCCCTTGCCTTCGGTGATGTCGCCCGCCAGGCGCGGCAGGTCGCCGGCGATGGTCTTCACCACCGTCGACTTGCCCTGGCCGTTGGCACCGAGAATGCCGATGCGCTGGCCCGCCAGCACCGAGCGGTTGATGTCGTGCACGATGCGCGTTTCGCTGCCGTCTTCGACGTGGTAACCGCAGGCCACCTGCGAGAACGCCAGCATCGGGTTCGGCAGGTTCATCGGCTCGCGAAACTCGAACTGGAAGTCGGCACTGGTCAACACTGGCCCGAGCTTTTCCATCCGCGCCAGCGCCTTCACGCGGCTTTGCGCCTGTTTCGCCTTGCTGGCCTTGGCTTTGAAACGGTCGATGAACTTTTGCAGGTGCGCCATGCGCTCGCGCTGCTTCTCGAAGCTCGCCTGGGCCTGCATCAATCGCTCGGCGCGCATCTCTTCGAACGCGGTGTAGTTGCCGGTGTAACGCGTGAGCTTGGTCTCGTCGAGGTGCAGCGTGACGTTGGTGATCGCGTCGAGAAACTCGCGGTCGTGGCTGATCACGATCATCGTGCCTTCGTACTTCTTCAGCCAGGCTTCGAGCCAGACCAGGGCGTCGAGGTCGAGGTGGTTGGTCGGCTCGTCGAGCAGCATCAGATCGGCCGGGCACATCAGCGCGCGCGCGAGTTGCAGCCGCATGCGCCAGCCGCCAGAAAAGCTGCTGACCGGGCCGTCGAGCTGGGCCTGCTTGAAGCCGAGGCCGAGCAGCATGGCCTGCGCGCGCGGCCGGGCCTCGAAGCCACCGGCATCGCTGATCGCGTGATGGGCTTCGGCCATCGCGTGGCCGTCATCAATGAGCTCGGCCTGCACGAGCTGGGCCTGCGCTTCCATCAGCCGCGTGTCGCCTTCGAGCACGAAGTCGGTCGCACCCTGGGCGGTTTCCGGCATGTCTTGCGCCACTTCGCCGATGCGCCAGCGCGGCGGCATGCTCACGTCGCCGGCGTCGGATTGCAGGCGCTGGGTCAGCAGCGAAAACAGCGACGACTTGCCCGCGCCGTTGCGGCCGACCAGGCCGACTTTCTCGCCCGGCTGCAGCGTGACGCTGGCCTGGCTGAGTACGAGCTTGACGCCGCGGCGCAGCGAGATTTGATTCAGTACGAGCATGGAAATCGGAAACCAGGAAAAAGGGTCTGCGGGTGGGGCCGCTTCAGTATTTGCGTTTGAGCAGGGCGTCGCGTGCGACCAGCAGCACCTGGTCGTCGCCGGCGCTGGTCTCGAGCCAGGCCACCTCGAGCTTGCGGAAGGCGTGCTCGAAGTGCGCGCGTTCGTTGCCGATCTCAAGCACCAGCACGCCGTTCGGCGCCATGCGCGCCGGCGCTTCGCGCAGGATCAAACGGATCAGGTCCATGCCGTCTTCGCCACCGGCCAACGCCAGGGCAGGCTCGGCGAGGTATTCGGCCGGCAGCTCCTTCATGCTGTGCGTGTTCACGTAGGGCGGGTTGCACAGTATCAGGTCGTAAGGCCCGCGCACGCTCGCGAGCAGGTCGGACTGCAGCAGCGTGATGCGCTTTCCCAAGTTGTGTTTGTCGACATTGATGCGCGCCACGGCGAGCGCGTCTTCGGAAATATCGGCCGCGTCGACCACCACGTCGGGGTAGGCCATCGCCGCGATCACCGCGAGGCTGCCGTTGCCGGTGCACAGGTCGAGCACCGAATGCGTCTCGTCGGAGAGCCACGCGTCGAGCGTGCCGGTGTCTTCGCCGTCGGCGAGCAGCTCGGCGATGAAGGAGCGCGGCACGATCGTCCGCTCGTCGACGAAGAAGGGCACGTTCTGCAGCCAGGCTTCGTTGGTCAGGTAGGCGGCCGGCTTTCGGGTTTCGATGCGCTGCGTGACCAGCACTTCGGCCTTGGCCTGTTCTTCCGGGGCGAGCTCGTATTTCGCCTTGGCTTCGAGCGCGTCGAGCGGCAGGCCGAGCGCCCACAGCACCAGCCAGGCCGCTTCGTCGAAGGCATTGCTTGTGCCATGGCCAAACGAAACGCCCGCCTGTTTGAGGCGGGCGCTTTGCGCTGTGATGAGGCCGATCAGGGTCATGTCAGTACCCGCCGGGCCGCCCCAAGGGACTGACCGCCCCCTCGGGGGGCAGAGAACGAAGTGAGCGTGGGGGTCGTCATGTAAGGAGCCGTTCGAGCGTGTCGCGGTAGATGTTCTTCAACGGGTCGAGGCTGGCCACGGCCACGCACTCGTCGATTTTATGGATGCTGGCGTTCAGCGGGCCGAATTCGATGACCTGCGGGCAGATCTTCGCGATGAAGCGACCGTCGGAGGTGCCGCCGGTCGTGGAGAGTTTGGTTTTCACGCCGGTTTGCGCCAGGATCGCTTGTGACAGCGCTTCGCTCAAGGCGCCGATCGGCGTGAGGAAGGGCTCGCCACCGAGCGTCCAGGCCATTTCGTAGCGCAGGCCTTGGCGGTCTAGCACGGCATGCACGCGCTCTTTCAAGGACTGCGGTGTCGACTCTGTGGAGAAGCGAAAGTTGAAGTCGACCACCAGCTCGCCCGGAATCACGTTGCTCGCGCCGGTGCCGCTGTGGATGTTCGACATCTGCCAGCTCGTTGGCGGGAAATAGGCGTTGCCCTCGTCCCAGCGCGTGCCGACCAATTCGACCATGGCCGGCGCGAACAGGTGGATCGGGTTCTTCGCCAGGTGCGGGTAGGCGATGTGGCCTTGCACGCCTTTCACCTTCAGCTTGCCCGATAGCGTGCCGCGTCGACCGTTCTTGATCATGTCGCCGAGCGCATCGACCGAGGTCGGCTCGCCGACGATGCAGTAGTCGAGCCGCTCACCGCGCGCCGTGAGCCATTCGCACACCTTGACCGTGCCGTCGACCGACGGGCCTTCTTCGTCGCTGGTCAGCAGGAACGCGATCGAGCCGTCGTGCGCCGGTTGCGCCGCGACGAACTCTTCGACCGCGACCAGCATCGCCGCAATCGACGTTTTCATGTCGGCGGCACCGCGGCCGTACAAGTGCCCGTCGCGGTGCGAGGGCACGAACGGGTCGCTGCGCCACTGTTCGAGCGGGCCGGTGGGCACCACGTCGGTGTGGCCGGCGAACGCGAGCAACTTGCCCGAAGTCGAAGAGCCACGTCGAACCGCCCACAGGTTCGTGACCTGCGCGCCTTCGGGCCCGTACAGCAACGTTTCGCACTCGAAACCCAGCGGCTTCAGGCGCGATTCGATCAGGGCCTGGCAGCCGCCGTCGTCGGGCGTGACCGAGTGCCGGGAGATCAGCGCTTCGGTCAGTTGCAGCGTGCGTGACGACAACAGGCTCATACGTCGATTCAGAGCCGGCGGAACGCGCCCGACATCGTGGTCGGTTCTTCGGGTCGCACGTCGAGCGTGATCTCGGTGAAGATGGCGGTGTCGTCCTGCTCTTCCTTCTTGGCCGTGATGCGCGTGGCTGGCGTCAGGTCGTTTTGCAGGCGCCACATCAGGTTGGTCGGCGAATCGGCGAAGGCCAGGCCTTCGTCGCGGGTGATGATGCCGGTGTTGATCAGGCGTGCCAGATCTTGTTCGAAGGTCTGCGAGCCTTCGGCCATCGACTTTTCCATGGCTTCTTTCACGCCGGAGAAATCACCTTTTTCGATCAGTTCCGACACCAGCTTGGTGTTGAGCATCACCTCGACCGCCGGCACGCGCCCGCCGGCCACGGCGCGGATCAGGCGTTGCGAAACCACGGCGCGCAGGCCGGCAGCCAGGTCTGCCAGCAGGGCAGGGCGCGCCTCAGGCGTGTAGAAGGACAGGATGCGACCGAGCGCGTGGTAGCTGTTGTTGGCGTGCAGTGTCGAGAGCACGAGGTGGCCCGACAGCGCGTAAGAGATCGCCGAGGTCATCGTTTCACGGTCGCGGATTTCGCCGATCAAAATGCAGTCGGGTGCCTGGCGCAGCGCGTTCTTCAGGCCGACCTGCAAAGACTGCGTGTCGCGCCCGACCTCGCGCTGGTTGACCACCGACTTCTTGTTGTTGAACAGGAATTCGATCGGGTCTTCGATCGTCAGGATGTGTCCGGCGAGCTGCTGGTTGCGCTGCTCCAGCATGGCGGCCAGCGTGGTGCTCTTGCCGGCGCCGGTGGCGCCCACCATCAGGATCAGGCCACGCTTCTCCAACACCATCGTGTTCAGCACATCGGGCACGTTCAGGCTTTCGAGCGTGGGGATCTGGAACGGGATGCAGCGAAACACCGCCGCGATCGAGCCACGCTGGCGGAACGCGCTCAGGCGGAAGCTGCCGACACCGGCGATGCTGACCGCCACGTTCAGCTCGTGCGTGTCTTCCAGTTCTTCGAGCTGGCTCGGCGTGAGCAGCTCGGCCAGCAACTGGCGCGGCTGCGTGGTGGTGAGCGGCTGGTCGCTGAGCTGCAGCAGCTGGCCGTTGATCTTGATCAGGATCGGCGAGCTCGAAGACAGGTAGACGTCAGACGCGCCTTTCTCCGACATCAGCCGCAGCACGCGCTCCATGTTTCCGCCACTCATGCCGTTCCCTTTCCGTTGACCCGGGCCAGGCTGGCCCGAATGTCGATCATTCCACGCTTCAAAGCCCGCCGCGCCACCGCGGAGCGCCCGGTCAACGCGCGGGGCGTGATCAGCTTCTCAACAAGTCGTTGATGCTGGTCTTGGCGCGTGTTTGTGCATCCACACGTTTCACGATCACCGCGCAGTACAGGCTGTACTTGCCGTCGGCGCTTGGCAGGTTGCCACTCACCACGACCGAGCCCGCCGGAATACGGCCGTAAGTGACTTCGCCGGTCGCGCGGTCGTAGATCTTGGTGCTCTGGCCGATGTAAACGCCCATCGACAGCACCGAGTTCTCTTCGACGATCACGCCTTCGACCACTTCGGAGCGTGCGCCGATGAAGCAGTTGTCTTCGATGATGGTCGGGTTGGCCTGCATCGGCTCGAGCACACCGCCGATACCGACGCCGCCCGAAAGGTGCACGTTCTTGCCGATCTGCGCGCAGGAGCCGACCGCGGCCCAGGTGTCGACCATCGTGCCCTCGTCGACATAGGCTCCGATGTTCACGAACGACGGCATCAGGATCGCGTTCTTCGCGATGTAGCTGCCACGCCGCGCCACGGCAGGCGGCACGATGCGCACGCCGGTTTCGCGCAATGCGGCTTCGTCGAGGTGCGCGAACTTGGTCGGCACCTTGTCGTAGAAGCCGAGGTCGCCGGCGCGCATCAGCTTGTTGTCGTTCAGGCGGAAGCTCAGCAGCACCGCCTTCTTGACCCACTGGTTCACCGTCCACTGGCCCACGCCTTGCCGTTCGGCCACGCGGATGCGGCCGGCGTTCAGCTCGGCGATCACCGTCTCGACGGCTTCGAAGATCTGCGGGCTGTTGGCCGCATTGATGGAGGCGCGGCTTTCCCAGGCGAGGTCGATGAGGCTTTGCAGCTCGGAATGGTTGATCGCGGTCATGGTCGGGGGCTCAGAGAGATTGAACAAAAGAGACGATTCGGTGCGCGGCTTCGAGACATTCTTCGGCTTCGGCGACCAGCGCCAGCCGGATGCGGCCCGCGCCGGGGTTCACGCCGTTCGCTTCGCGCGCCAGCAGGCTGCCCGGCAGCACGGTCACATTGTATTGAGCGAGCAGGGCCAGCGCGAAAGCGACCTCGTCGGCCGCGTGCTTCGAGACGTCGGCCCAGAGGTAGAAGCCGGCGTCGGGCAGGGCCACGTCGAGCGCTTGCGCGAGCACCGGCGTGACCTGCGCGAACTTGGCGCGGTACTTGGCGCGGTTGGCAACCACGTGCACTTCGTCGTTCCAGGCCGCGATGCTGGCCTGCTGCACCACCGGGTTCATGGCGCTGCCGTGGTAGGTGCGGTAGAGCAGGAACTGCTTCATGACGCCCGCGTCGCCGGCCACGAAGCCCGAGCGCATGCCCGGCACGTTCGAGCGTTTCGACAGGCTGGTGAAGGCGATCAAGTTGTGAAAGTCATTTCGGCCGAGCTTCACCGCTGCTTCGAGCGAACCGAGCGGTGGCTCGTCGCGAAAGTAGATCTCGGAATAACACTCGTCAGAGGCGATCACGAAGCCGTGCTTCTCGCTCAGCTCGAACAGGCGCTGCCACTCTGCCAGCGGCATCACCGCACCGGTCGGGTTGCCGGGCGAGCAGACGTAGAGCAGTTGCGTGGCGGCCCAGGTCGCTTCGGGCACGCTGGACCAGTCGGCCGCGAAATTCCGGTTCGGGTCGCTGTTGACGAAGGCCGTCTGCGCCCCGGCCAGCAGAGCTGCGCCTTCGTAGATTTGGTAGAACGGGTTCGGGCAGACGACGGTCGCGTTCGGCCGGGTCGGGTCGATCACGGTTTGCGCCAGCGCGAACAAGGCCTCGCGTGAGCCGCTGACTGGCAGAACCTGCGTGGCCGGGTCGACGGCCACGCCGTAGCGGCGCTCGACCCAGCTCGCGATCGCTGCGCGCAATGCAGGCTCACCGGCCGTGGCGGGGTAATTCGCCAGGCCCTTCAGGTTGGCGACGAACGCCGCCTTGATCAGCTCCGGCGTCGGGTGTTTGGGCTCACCGATTCCCAGGCCGATCGGTGTGTAGGCGGGGTTCGGTCGAACACCTTGGGTGAGCGCACGCAGCCGCTCGAAAGGGTACGGGTGCAGCTTGGCGAGCAGCGGGTTCATGCCCGCGATTATCGGGGACGACCAAGGCGTCAGCCGGCCAACCCATGCTTCTGGCCGTAGCGCCCGTAGATGCGTGCGCGCTGGCGTGGGCAGACGTTGACCCGGGCAAGATCGCCCTTGACGTGCGGCAGGGCCATCAAACGCCGGTCCATCACACGGAACCACAGCGGCGGAACGTAGGCGAGCGGGAACATGCCGAAGTAGCCGCTCGGCAGCTGAGGCAACTGTTCAAAGTGGCGCAGCGACTGGTAGCGCCGCGATGGGTAAGCGTGGTGGTCGGAGTGGCGCTGCAGGTGAAACGTGGCCAGGTTCGTGACCAGGTGGTTGGTGTTCCACGAGTGCTGCGGTTTGGGCGCTTCAAAGCGGCCGTCGCGCTCGCGCCCGCGCAGCAGGCCGTAGTGTTCGACGTAGTTCGCAGACGTGAGCTGCCACCAGGCCACGAGGTTGTGTACCAGCAGGAATGGCAGCATCACCCAACCAAAGGCGATGACGAGGCCGAGCTGCAGCACAGCGGTGATCGCATAAGACTGCAGCATCGTGTTGTGCAGGCTCCACGGCGAATGGCCCAGTGGCGCGAGGCGCTCGGCCTCGAGCTGCCAGGCGCGCCGAATGCCGCCCGGCACTTCGCGCAGCGCGAAGTGATAGATGGTTTCGCCCATGCGCGCGCTGGCATGGTCTTCGGGTGTGGACACAAACCGGTGGTGGCCACGCCCGTGTTCGATCGTGAAGTGCCCGTAGGCCGGCACCGCGAGCACCAGCCGCGCGAGCCATTGTTCGATGGCAGTGCGTTTGTGCCCGAGTTCGTGGCCGGTGTTGATGCCCAGGCCGGAATCGGTGCCGGCCACGTAGGCCAGCAACAACACGCCCCACCACGGCATAGGCTGCGTGCCGGCCCACCAGGCGCAGCCGATCAGCGCGACAAAATGCAGCGGCACCGTGGCCCACGTGAGCCAGCGGTAATAACGGTCTTCTTCCAGCTGCGCAACGACGGCTTCGGGCGGGTTGTTTTGGTCTTCACCGATCAGCGCGTCGAGCAACGGCATCAGCCCATAGCTGATCAACAGCGGGATGCCGAGTGCGAGCGCGTTGCCGGTGATCGCGTGAACCGCGATCCCGAGGAAGGGCAGCAGCGGGAACACCACCGAAAGCGACCAGCACCAGCGTTTGCCGTCGCGATACACGACGCGTTGACCAGCGTCGTCGAGCGCCGTGTAGGTGACGGCCATGGTCAACCCCCGAGCCCGGTCTGCGCCGGGTGGCTCGGCAGGTTCACCACCGCCTGCGGCTTCCAGCCCTTCTTGCGGTGCTCGGCCACGACGTTGGTGTAGATGCCACCGCGCACGTACCACTTCGCGGTGATGCGAATGAAGCGTGGCTTCGTGACCCGCACGAGGTCGTCGAGGATCGTGTTCGTCACCTTCTCGTGGAATGCGCCTTCGTTGCGGTAGCTCCAGAAGTACATCTTCAGGCTCTTGAGCTCGACGCAGAGCTGGTCGGCCACCATGTCGATTGTGAAATGCGCGAAGTCGGGCTGGCCGGTGAGCGGGCAATGGCAGGTGAACTCCGGGATCTGGAACTGGATCACGTAGTCGCGTTGCGGGCTCGGGTTCGGAAAGACGTGCAGGTCCTTGCTCGGCGCGGTCGGCGGGTTCACGGGCACGGCACGTTGCTGTGCGGGTTTGAGCGCGGTTGCGGATTTAGGGGCGGCGGGCTTGGCCATTTCAGGGTTGCTTTCGGTGACGCTTCGAGTGGGTGTTGGGGGCCTTCTGGACCCGGTCGGATGGTATCATCGGCGCCGCCCGCAGAGCCCAACGCAGGGCCGTTTTCTCAACCGAATCAAGTACTTAGGCGTCACCGGCCTGCCAACTGCTCATGCGCCTGAATTCGATCAAGCTGTCTGGCTTCAAGTCTTTCGCCGAACCCACCAACTTCCAGCTGCCGGGCCAGCTCGTCGGCGTGGTCGGGCCCAACGGCTGCGGCAAGTCGAACATCATGGACGCGGTGCGCTGGGTGCTCGGCGAGAGCAGGGCCAGTGAGCTGCGTGGCGAGTCGATGCAGGACGTGATCTTCAACGGCTCGGGCCTGCGCAAGCCGGCCAGCCGCGCCAGCGTCGAGCTCGTGTTCAGCAACGAAGACGGCCGCGCCGGCGGGCAGTGGAACCGCTTCGCCGAGATCGCCGTCAAGCGCGTGCTGACGCGCGACGGCACCAGCAGCTACTACATCAACAACCAGCCCGTGCGCCGGCGTGACGTGCAGGATGTGTTTCTCGGCACCGGCCTGGGGCCCCGCGCCTACGCGATCATCGGCCAGGGCATGATCAGCCGCATCATCGAGAGCAAGCCCGAAGAATTGCGACTGTTCCTCGAAGAAGCGGCCGGCGTCTCGAAGTACAAGGAACGCCGCCGCGAGACCGACAACCGGCTCAAGGACACGCGCGAGAATCTCACGCGCGTGGAAGACATCCTGCGCGAGTTGAACAGCAACCTCGACAAGCTCGAAAAGCAGGCCGAGGTTGCGGGCCAGTACCGCGGCCTGCAGCAGCAGGGCGAGTTGAAACTGCACCAGCTGTGGTTCCTGAAGCACCGCGACGCGGCGAGCGAAGAGGCGCGCGTCAAGAAGGCGGTTGCAGAGGCGACGAACGCGCTCGAAGCGCGCACGGCCGAGCTGCGCCACGGTGAAGCCGAACTCGAAACGATCCGGCAGGCGCACTACCAGGCCAGCGACGACCTGCACGCCTCGCAGGGCCTGCTTGCCGAAGCGGCGCTCGAAGTGAGCCGGCTCGAAGAGCGCATCCGCTACGTCGTTGAAGGCCGGCAGCGTGTCGAGCAGCGCCTGGTCGAGCTGAAAGCGCAGACCGAACAATGGGCCGAGCGGCGCAGCGAGGCCGCGCACGAGCTCGAGCAGATCGCCGAGCAGATCGCCGCTGCCGACGAACAGGGCGCAGTGCTGGCTGCGCAGGCCGAAGAACAGGCCGGTAACCTGCCGGGCTTCGAAGACGCGGTGCGCGCGGCGCAGAACGTGGCCAACCAGCAGCGCACGCAGGTCGCGGCGGTGCAGCAGCAGATCCAGGTGCTTGCCTCGGAGAGCCGCAACGTCGAGGACCAGCGCCGCCAGTTCAATGCGCGCCGCGAAAAACTGGGCGCAGAGAAGGGCCAGCTCGCCGCGCCCGACCTCGACCGCCTGGCCGAGCTGAAGCGCCAGTTCGGCAGTGCCGAAGAAACGCAGGCGGTGGCCGACGCACGCTTGCTGTCGCTCAACGAGGAAGTGCCGGCGCTCGACGAGCATCGTCGCGCCAGACAAGACAGCGTCAATGCCGAGGGTGGCAAACAAGCCGACCTGAGCGCGCGACTCGAAGCACTCCGTGCGCTGCAGGAAAAAGTGCAGACCGAAGGCAAGCTCAAACCCTGGCTCGCGAAACACGGGCTCGACGGCCTGCAGGGCTTGTGGACGCGCATCCACATCGAATCCGGCTGGGAGACCGCCCTCGAAGCCGCGCTGCGCGAACGCATGGGGGCGCTTGAAGTCGGCCGCCTGGAAACCGTGCGTGCGTTCGCCAGCGACGCGCCGCCGGCCAAGCTCGCGTTCTACACCCCGCCGAAGGCGGCGATCGCGAACACGCACCAGACGCTGTCGAAACTCAGCGACCTGCTGCGCCTGAGCGATGCCGGCCTGAAGGCCTTGTTGAACGACTGGCTCGAAGGCGTTTACACCTCCGCGACCATCGACGAAGCGCTCGGCGCGCGCAACAAGCTGACCCACGGCGAAGTGATCATGACCCGCGACGGCCACGCCGTGAGCCAGTACGCGGTGAGTTTTTACGCGCCCGATTCCGAACAGGCCGGCATGCTGGCCCGTGCGCAGGAGATCGAGAACCTGGAGCGCCAGTTGCGCGCCCAGGTGCTGATCACTGAGGAGTCGCGCAGCGCGCTGGTGCGCGCCGAGGCGGCCTACAGCGAGGCCTCGCAGCGCCTGATCGGCATTCGCCGTGAAGCCGGCGAAGCGCAGACCCGTGCGCACCAGTTGCAGGTCGAGTTGCTGCGTTTGTCGCAGCTGGCCGAAGCCAGCAGCCTGCGCCGTGGCCAGCTCGACGAAGAGCTCGCAGAGGTCGATACCCAGCTCGAAGAACTTGCCGAACGCAGCGCGACCGGCGAAGCGCGCTTCGAAGAACTCGACATGCAGCTCGCGACCACGCAGGAGCGCCATGCCGAGCTCGACGAAGCGGTGATCAACGCCGAGCGCAGGTTGGCCGACGCGCGCGAACAACTGCGTGCGCTGGAGCGTAAGGAGCAGGAAGCGCAGTTCGCGTCGCGCGCGCTGGCGGCGCGGCGCGGGGAGCTGCAGCGCGGCATCGAAACCGCTGCGCAGCAACTCGCCGGCAACGAACAATCGGGCGCGCAGCTCAACGAAGAGCTGGTGCGCCTGACCGACGTGACGGCACAAGCCGGCCTGCAGACGGCGCTGGCCTTGAAGCTGGAGCGCGAAGCCGCACTCGGCGCCAAACGCAGCGAGTACGACGACCTCACGATGCGCCTGCGCCGCGCCGACGAACAGCGCCTGCAGCACGAACAGAGCCTGCAGCCGCTGCGCGACCGCATCACCAAGCTGCAGCTCGAAGAGCAGGCGGCGCAGCTCGGCGGTGCGCAGTACCTCGACCAGCTCGTCGCCGCCGCGGTCGATTTCGAAGCGCTGTCGGCAGGCGTCGAATCGAGCGGCGTCAAGCTCGCCGGCTTGCAAGGTGAGATCGACCGCATCAACCGCGAGATCAACGCGCTCGGCGCGGTGAACCTCGCCGCGCTCGACGAGCTCACCGCAGCGCGCGAGCGCAAGACCTTCCTCGACGCGCAGAACGCCGACCTGATCGAGGCGATGACCACGCTCGAAGACGCGATACACAGAATAGACCTGGAAACGCGCGACCTGCTGGCCAGCACCTTCAACCAGGTCAACGAACACTTCGGCCGCATGTTCCCGAGCCTGTTCGGCGGCGGCAACGCGCGGCTCGTGATGACCGGCGACGAGATCCTCGACGCCGGCGTGCAGGTGATGGCCCAGCCGCCGGGCAAGAAGAACGCCAGCATCCACCTGCTTTCGGGCGGCGAGAAGGCGCTGACCGCCATCGCCCTCGTGTTCGCGATCTTCCAGTTGAACCCGGCACCATTCTGTCTGCTCGACGAGGTCGACGCGCCGCTAGACGACGCCAACACCGAGCGTTATGCCAAGCTCGTGAAAGAGATGGCGCTGGGCACGCAGTTCCTGTTCATCAGCCACAACAAGATCGCGATGGAAATGGCCGAACAACTGATCGGCGTGACCATGCAAGAGCAGGGCGTGTCGCGCATCGTCACGGTCGACATGGAAGTGGCTGTTTCGCTGGCCGAAGCCGCGTAAATGACAGCCCCAAGCTGCCTTCGGCCCCGCCCCCCGAGGGGAGCGCAGCCCGCTTGGGGCGGCCCGGCGCTGGCCTGCGGTCTCCTGCTCACACCCGATCGGATACACCCATGAGCACCCTCACCATCGCCCTCGCTTCCCTCGGTGGTGTGGTGCTGGCCGGCGTGATCGCGCACGGTGCCTGGTCGGCGCGCAAGGCCGGGCCGAAACGCGCTCTCATCATTGAGCCGCGCCCCGAGCCGCGCGACCCGGTGATGGGCGACGAAGCCGGTGGTGCCAGCGCCGACCCGGTCATCAGCCTTGACGGGACCGAGGCCGAGCGCCCGGCGCCGCGGCTGCTCGAACGGCGCCAGAACAAACGTCTGGTGAACCGGCTCGACGCGCTGATCGACGCCATCGCGCCGCTCACGGTCGAATCGCCGGTCAGCGGCGACATGGTGGTGGCGCACTTGCCACCGACCCGGCGCGCCGGTGGCAAGCCGTTCCTGATCGAAGGCCTGAACGCCGAGACCGGCGAGTGGGAAACACCGGCCAGCGGCCAGCGTTACGGCGAGTTCCAGTCGGGCGTGCAGCTTGCCAACCGCACCGGCGCACTCAACGAGATCGAGTATTCCGAGTTCGTGCAAAAAGTGCAGGCCTTCGCCGACAGCCTGAACGCCATGCCCGACTTTCCCGACATGCTCGAAGCAGTGGCCAGCGCCCGCGAGCTCGACGCCTTCGCCGGTGACCACGACGCCCAGCTCGCGGTGCACCTGCAGGCGCGCTCGGCGGCGTGGAGCGTGGGCTACATCCAGCAGCACGCCGGCCGCCACGGCTTCGTGCCCGGCGTGGTGCCGGGCCGGCTCGTGTTGCCTTCCACCGAAGAAGGCGCACCACCGGTGCTGACACTGACCTTCGACTCGCAGGCCGCGCTTGCCGACGACCCGAACCGCGCCGCGGTGCGCGACGTGACGCTGAGCTTCGACGTGCCGCAGACCGACCCGAAGGCCGAGCCTTTCGTCGCCTGGCAGGCCAGCGCGCAAGCGCTGTCGCTGGGCATGGACGCCGGCATCGTCGACGACGACGGCCAGCCTCTCAGCCCCGAGGGTTTTGCTCGCATCGGCCACGAACTGGGGCAGCTCTACGAGCAGCTCGAAGCGCGTGACCTCGCGGCCGGCTCGGCGGCGGCGCGGCGTTTGTTCAGCTGACAAGCAACGCGGCGCCGCGGCGTCGGAGAATGGCGCCATGCCGACGAACCAACTCAGTTCCGCTCTGCAACGCGTCGCTGCGCTGCGCGAACAGCTGCAACTGCACGCCCACCGTTACTACGTGCTCGACGAACCGAGCATTCCCGACGCCGAGTACGACCTGCTGTTCCAGGAGCTGCAGGCGATCGAGGTCGAACATCCGGAGCTGCTGAGCGCAGATTCGCCGACCCAGCGGGTGATCGGCAAGCTGCTCGACGGCTTCAAGGCGGTGCGCCACACCGTGCCGATGTTGTCGATCCGCACCGAGACCGACACACAAAGCAGCGGCGCCATCAGTTTTGATGCGCGTGTGCGGCGCGAACTCGAACTCGCTGACGAGGCGTCGCCGGTCGAATACGCCGCCGAACTCAAGTTCGACGGCCTGGCGATCAACCTGCGGTATGAACAGGGCGTGCTGGTGCAGGCCGCCACCCGCGGCGACGGCGAGAAGGGCGAAGACGTGACGCAGAACATCCGCACCATCGCGCAGATTCCGCTGCGCCTGGCGGGTGTGAACGCTTTGGTCCTCGAAGTGCGTGGCGAGGTCTACATGCGCCGTGCCGACTTCGATGCGATGAACGAGCGCCAGCGCGAGTTGATCGCGGGTGGCGCCAAGAACGAAAAGACCTTCGTCAACCCGCGCAACGCTGCTGCAGGCGCGGTGCGCCAGCTCGACCCGGCGATCGCGGCCAGACGACCCCTGAGCTTCTTCGCCTACGGCTTGGGCGACGTGCAGGGCTGGGACATTCCGGCCACGCACAGCGGCCTGCTCGACGCGCTCGCCGCGATGGGGATGCCGGTGTGCGTCGACCGCGCGGTGGTGCAGGGCGCCGACGGGCTGGTCGCGTTTCATGCGGCGATGGGCACGAAGCGCGACGCGCTGCCTTTCGACATCGACGGCGTGGTCTACAAGGTCAACGCGCGCGCGCTGCAGCAGCAGCTGGGTTTTGTGACTCGCGAGCCGCGCTGGGCGGTGGCGCACAAGTACCCGGCGCAGGAGCAGATGACGGTCGTGCGCGACATCGACATCCAGGTCGGCCGCACCGGCAAGCTCACGCCGGTGGCCAAGCTGGAGCCGGTGTTCGTCGGCGGCACGACGGTCAGCAATGCGACGCTGCACAACGAAGACGAAACCCGCCGCAAGGACGTGCGCATCGGCGACACGGTGATCGTGCGGCGCGCGGGCGACGTGATCCCGGAAGTGGTGGGCGTGGTGCTCGAACGCCGGCCGCCCGACGTGGGCGAGCCCTTCGATCTGGTCCGGCGCCTGAACGGAAAGTGCCCGGTCTGCGGCAGCGCGATCGCGCGCGAAGAAGGCGAGGTCGACTGGCGCTGTTCGGGCGGGCTGTATTGCCCGGCGCAGCGCAAGCAGGCGATCCTGCACTTCGCGCAGCGACGTGCGCTCGACATCGAAGGGCTGGGCGACAAGCTCGTCGATCAACTGGTCGAGAGCGGCATCATCCGCACGCTGCCCGAGCTCTACACGCTGAGCCTCGCCAAGCTGAGTGATCTCGACCGGATGGGCGAGAAGAGCGCGGTGAATCTGCTCGCCGGACTCGAAGGCAGCAAGCGCACGACGCTGGCGCGTTTCATCTACGGCCTGGGCATTCGGCACGTCGGTGAGACCACCGCGAAGGATCTGGCCAAACACTTCGGCGGCATCGACCGCGTGATGAACGCGAGCCTGGAGCAACTGCTCGAAGTGAACGATGTCGGCCCGGTGGTCGCGCAGAGCATTCGCACCTTCTTCGACCAGCCGCACAACCGCGAAGTGGTCGAACAACTTCGCGCCGCCGGCCTGAGCTGGGAAGAGAACGAGGGCACCGCCGACATGACGCCGAAGCCCTTGCTCGGCAAGACTTTCGTATTGACCGGCACGCTGCCCACCTTGTCGCGCGACGATGCCAAGGACCGTATCGAAGCCGCCGGCGGCAAGGTCAGCGGTTCGGTCTCGAAGAAGACCCACTTCGTCGTGGCGGGTGCCGAGGCTGGCAGCAAACTCGACAAGGCGCGCGAGCTGGGTGTCACATTGATCGACGAAGAAGGCCTGCTCGCATTGCTCGCGGCACCGGCGGTCTGATGGACGACCCCTTGTTCGCCGCCTGGCTCGCGCAGCAGCAGGCGCAAGCCGACGCGCCGCCCGCGTCGCCGCGCGATGCGCTGTGGCTCGACGTTTCGAGCGCGCAGGTCGGCAGCATCGAGCCGGCGCTTGCCCAGCGCCTGCTCGCAGACGGGATGCCTCTGCGCCACTCGTCCAACGGCTGGCATGTGACCGGCGATGGCGACGCAGCGCTGGTGCAGATCGCGCGCTGGCTGAACACGAATGCACTCGGAGGCCGCTGGCGCGACGAGTTGCTGGCGGTGACCGACCTCAGCGGCTGTGTGGTGGGCCACATCGAACGCGCTGCCGTGCGCCCGCTCGGCATCACGAGCTTCGCCGTGCACCTCGTCGCCCATGCCGAACAGAGCGGCACCTGGGTGCAGCAGCGTGCACTCGACAAGGCTACCGATCCGGGGCTGTGGGACACGGCGATGGGTGGCCTCGTGGCCGCTGGCGAATCGGTCCTGCAAGCCCTGGAGCGCGAAACCTGGGAGGAGGCCGGTTTGCGCCTCGCAGAACTGCGCAACCTGAACCCGCTCGGGCGCATCACGATTCGACGCCCGGTCGATACCCACGGCTACATGGTCGAGCACATCGACGTGTTCGAAGCGAGCGTGTCGAGTCACACCGTGCCCATCAACCAGGACGGCGAAGTCGCGCGCTTCGAGTGTTGGCCGGAGGCGGTTCTGCGGGAAGGTCTGGTGTCGTGTGCGTTCACGCTCGAAGCCGGGTTGATCCTGGCCGGGTGCCTCACGCGCCCAGGTGCTCGGCCTGCATCAAGGCCTCGATCAGAGGGCAGCTGAGCTTGCGTTTTCTGCTCGAGCAGCGGTTGACCAGCTGCTGCAGTGCCGCCTCCAGCGCCTGGAGAGTCTGGATGCGTTGGCGCACTTCCCCGAGCTTGTGTTCGCCGATCGTTCGTGCAGCGGTGCAGCTCTGGCCATCGTCGAGCGACAACAAAGCTTGCACATCATCGAGCGAAAAGCCGAGGGATTGCGAGCGCTTGATGAAACGAAGCCGGGTGAGCGCGTTGGGCGGGTACCGCCCGATGCCGCCAGACGGACGCTCCGGGGCGGCGAGCAACGCGCGTCGGTGGTAATAACGAACCGTTTCGACGTTGACACCGGCCGCAGCGGCCAACTGGCCAATGGTCAGGGATTGCATGGGGCTTGACTCCGTACTTGGGTACGTCCTTAGACTAGCGCGAATCACGCCGTGAAGGAAATTTCTGTGTTGACACGCTGGGCCACTCCGGGATCCGTATTGGCAGTTGCCGCCGCCGCCGTGGGTGCTTCTGCTTGTTGTGCCGGCCCGCTCCTCCTCGTCCTGCTGGGGGTGGGCGGCGCATGGGGCTCGCGCCTGATGGCGTTGCAGCCGCTGCAACCGTACTTCGTGGCGTTGGCCATGGTGTCGTTCGGCTTTGCTTTCCACCGCCTGTATCGAAGCGAGCAGGTGTGCGCACCGGAGCAACTCTGCGCGGTGTCTGAAGTGCGCCGCCGCCAGCGCGTGATCTTCTGGGCCGTCTCGGCGTTTGCCGCCGGGCTGATGTCTTTTCCCCTGTACGCACCGCTTTTTTACTGAGAACCTGTCATGAAAAAATCACTCGCCTTCGTGATGGCGGCCATGGTGGTCGCCTCGTCAACCGCCGTGGCCGGAACGAGCACGGCGACGCTGGCCGTCACCCGCATGGATTGCGCCGTCTGCCCCATCACGGTCCGCAAGGCCCTGGAAAAAGTCCCGGGTGTCGCCTCGGCGAAAGTCGATCTCAAGACGCAGCGTGCCGTTGTCGCGTTCGATCCCGCCAAGGCAACGCCCGAAGCGCTGACGAAGGCCACCGCCGACGCAGGCTTCCCGTCGTCGCTCCAGCAGCTTCAGTGACATGAGCGAACTGGTTCTGCAGTCCGTTCTCTCGTGCCCGCAGTGTGGCCATGTCAAAGAGGAGACGATGCCAAGCGATGCGTGCCAGTGGTTCTACGAGTGCGAAGCCTGCAAGACCCTCTTGAGGCCTCTGGCAGGCGACTGCTGCGTGTTTTGTTCCTATGGCACCCACAAGTGCCCGCCGATGCAGGCGAATCCGGGCTCCTGCTGCTCGCAGTGACGGGGCCCGCCTTGGCGACACGATTTCCAGGGCATGCCCGTCGTTTCAGTTTTAGAAATTCAGGGCGAGCGAGACTCTGAACGATCTCGATTCGATGGGATGAAGGTGGATGTCGTTGACGCCGGCAGCCGCCTCACCCGGCAGGCGCGAGGTGTAGTAATAGTCGATAGCCGAGCTCTTGCGGTTGGCCAGGTTGAAGCCTTCCAGCTCTACCCGCACGGTGGGGCTCACTTTGTAGCCGACGCGGCCGTTGATCGTGGTCGTGCTGGACGAACGCACGCTGTTGTCCTCGATCAGCGGGCGCGGCCCGAAGTAGCGCACCTGGAGGGCGCCGAACCAGGGGCCGACGTGGTCCAGCGCCAGCGCGATCGAGGCGACGCCTTCCACCGACCCCGGGATGCGTGAGCCGATGCCGTCGGGGTCGTTGTCGCGGAAACGGGCGCGTGCGAAAGCCACGTCGGCGTCCACGGTCAACCAGTCCGAGAACTTGTAGTAGTTCGCCACTTCGATGCCGGCCCTGCGGCTCGGGCGCCCCGCCTCGGTCGTGCCCGCATCGCCGGCGAAGACCAGTTCGGAACCGAAGTCGAGCTGGTAGACCGACACCGAGGTCTGCAGCCCCGGCACCAGTGCCGTGCGCATACCGAGTTCCATTCCCTTCGCCCGCACCAGCGCAGGAACCTTGTCCGCGGGATCGCCGGTTTTCGAATCGACCGTGAGAGTCGTGCCGCGGGCATCGTTGCTGTGGAAGCCGCCACCCAGATTGACGTAGAACTCGGTTTGGCTCCAGGGCCCGAAAATCAGGCCGAGTTTTGGGTTCGCGATGCTGGCGGTGACCTTGCCGGAGTTGGCCGGGTTGTCGCTCTTCACGTTGAAGCGGTAGGAGTCTGCACGCACACCCGCCACGGTTCTGAACCAGGGCGTCCAGCGGGTCGCGTTCTCTGCGTACACGCCGACGCTCGTTTCGACCAGGTGGTCGCGCCGCGTGGTCGATACAGTCTGGCGTGCCCGCGTGCTGAGCAGTCCGTTGAAGACGTTGTCGTTCTGAAACTGGACACCTACCGTATTTTCCGAATCGGACCCCAGGCCCGTCATTCGCCACGTGTGGCTGGCATTCAAGCCGGTGGTGCGCCGACGGTCGGGCTGGCTGAACTGGTCTCCGTTCAGCGGGTCATCAAGAAAGTAGGTGAAATTTGAAAACAGGTCGAGCTTCCAGTCGATCAGGAAGGCATTCACCTGGGTCGAAGAACTGGCATCGCTGCGCCGCCAGGCTCCTGACAGGCTGTAGCGGTGTGCCTTGCCGCCGTCGCTGGTGTCGATCGCATCGAAGCGGTCAAGCTGGCCTGCATCGACTGCCCGCTTCGGTATTTGATCGGTCGCATTCCAGGTCGCTCGGTAGCCCATTGCAGAAACGTTGAACCCGTTGGCCGCGTCGCCTTCGCTGTAACGCAGAACACCGTTGACCTTGCGGTAACGATCAGGGTGCACGAACGGGCCATCGTTGTGCATCGCCTCCACTGCGTAGAGCAGGTGGCCATTGCCGAACGTCGGCGAGTCCGCCAGCAGCACGCGGCGAAAGCCGTTTTGCCCCAGTCCGACACTGGCAATGCCTTGATCGAGCGTGTTCGCGTACTTGACGCTGACAGCCCCGGCCGACGAAAAGTCACCTTCGCTGGCGTAGTAAGGGCCTTTCTTGTATTCCAGCCCCGTCGCCAGTTCCGGAATCAGGAAATTCAGGTCGGTCCAGCCTTGCCCGTGCGCGTGCGAGCGCTGATTGACCAGCATGCCGTCGACGCTGG
The DNA here is from genome assembly GCA_043774765.1 of Rhizobacter sp. Lineage (GTDB taxonomy): Bacteria > Pseudomonadota > Gammaproteobacteria > Burkholderiales > Burkholderiaceae_C > LMDS01. Next base: position 19,896 of record JAYVTD010000307.1, read on the forward strand.
TTCTCAGGTCGGTGCCGTGGTCCAGATTGAAGCCGCGCAGATAGAACTGGTTGGCCTTGCCTTCGCCGCTGTGCTGGCTGACGATCAGCCCTGGCGTTGCCTCGAGCAGTTCGCCGGGCCGGTAGACCGTGCGCGCTTCGAGCTGCTGCTTTGTCACGGTGCCGACGTTGGCCGAGTCGGCAACCCCGATCAGGTTGGTCGAGCTGCCGATCACCACGACTTTTTCCAGGACTTGTTCGCCGCCAGCCCAGACGCTTGAGCCGCACACGGTGGCGAAGGCGGCACAGGCGAAGGCCTTGCGTTTGTAGGGGGCAGAGCGATAAAGAGTTTTCATGTGCAAATCTCCGTGAAGCCAGGGGCAACCCGACTTCGATGTGGTGTTCCAAGTTTTGTGCGCAGGCCGACACGACCTCTGCGAACGCAGGTCGAGAGTCGGCCGGCGAGCCCGAATGAGATGCATGGGAGCGGGATGGTTTGGCCGCTGGCAACGCGGCCGGTTCCGGTGCGCGCGACCGCAGACGCTGCCGCTGCCTTTGCACGCGCAGACAGCACGCGCATCTCGTCGCGCAAGCACACTCCTCCCGGCGATGCACTAGGCCTTGGGAGGGCGCTCCAGCGGGGCGGGGTCGCAACCTGCAAGCAGCGATGTTGCCGACAAGACCCAAGCGTTTTGACCGCTCGGGTCGGGTATCGCCAACCCGTTCAGTGCACTTGCCAGCAAGACGAGGGCAGCAACCGCAGAGGCAGTTGCATCTGCGGCTAGAGAGTCATTGGACACTGCGGCGTCCAACGCCTGCACCGACGAATCGGACGCTTCATGGAAGTGCCGCTGCCACTCGGATTGAAAGTGCTCGTGCGTGGGCTTGGTGTTCACCGCGCCGTGGTGAGCCATGCGCCGGAAGTCTTCGAATACCAGCGTGGCCGAGTCGGCCCGGGCCTGCGGAGCGTGCGTGTGAAGCGTGCCCAGCAACGAAACCAGCGTGCTTGCCAATCCGAAGAATGCAATTGCCACAAGCACGCAGCAGACCACCAGCACCTGGCTGCGTGGTCGACGGGATGTGGCGGTAGCGAGTGACATGGCGAGCAATCGTCCCGATCGATACCCTACGGATGCAAGAGTGGACGCCCTGATGTGGTTCTGGTCGTTTGATGGCTACGCGAGTATCTTGCATCTGGATGCACAACGTCGGCTGCCTTTGCCGCGTGCAGTGGCATTGTTTGCCCGGACGATTCAGGCGCCGTCGCCTGTTGCCGCTACCTCGAACGCCTGTGCAACCGCGGCCTTTCAGTCAGCGAGTGGCCGGCCAGCGGTCCCAAACCCGGGCGCTCACGGGCTCGCCCCACAGGTCGATCACGGCAGCGGTGTCGCAGTGGCTCCGCTGCGCGGCATCGCCGCGCACGTAGGCCAGGGCCACGCAGGCACCGGCCTTCGGGCTCCAGCCGACCGACGACAACTCGCCTGCCGCTTGCCCGCCGATGCTCAGCGCTTCGCCGCCCCAGGCGTAGTGCGCAGCCGAACCCAGCACCACCGTCACGAGCTTCTTGCGCAACGGCAGGGTCTGCATCTTCAACAGCGCCGCCTTGCCGATGAAATCGTCCGGCTTGTCGAGCTTGACGGCGTTGGTGAGCCCGGCCTCGAACGGCGTTTCGTCGGACCCCAGCTCCGCACCCCAGGCGCGTCGGCCGGCTTCGATGCGCAGCGCGTCGAGCGCGTAGTAGCCGGCGTCTTTCAGGCCGAGATCGGCACCGGCTTCGTGCAGTGCAAGGTAAACGTGGCGTGCCATCTCGACCGGCAGGTACAGCTCGAAGCCCGGCCCGCCGACATAACTCATGCGTGCCGCGCGCGCACGGGCGAAGCCGACATCGATCTCGCGGGTGTGCGAGAACCTCAGCGCGTCGGGCGAGAGGTCGTCGGGGCTCACACGCGCCAGCAGTTCGCGCGCTTTCGGGCCCATCACCGAGAGCACGCAGAACATCGCGCTCACGTCGGTGAGGATGGCGTGTTCGGTGGGGTGGATGTGGCGGTTGATCCAGTCCATGTCGCGCGTGGTCTGGGCCGAGCCGGTGACGATCAGGAAACGGTCCGCTTTTTCGCGGATCACCGTCAGGTCGCTCTCGAAGCCGCCGCGCTCGTTGAGCATCGCGGTGTAGACCATCTTGTTCACCGGAACGTCGATCTGATTTGCGCACAGCCGCTGCAACACGGCTAGCGCGTCGCGGCCTTGCAGCAGCAGTTTTGAGAACGAGGTCTGGTCGTAGAGCGCCACGGTTTCGCGCGTGGCGCGCTGCTCTTCGATCACCCAGTCGAGCCACTCCGGCCGGCCGAGACCATGAGCCGCATCGGGTGCGCCCGCGGGCTTGAAGTAGTTCGCGCGCTCCCAGCCATTCTTGCTGCCAAAGACCGCGCCTTTCACGCCGAGCAGGTCGTAGAGCGGCGAGCAACGCAGCGGCCGCGCGGTCACCAGTTCCTGCCTCGGCCAGCGCATCGCGTAGTGCAGGCCCAGTGTTTCGCCGGTGCGTTCCGACAAGGCCTTGCGGTTTGCCATGAAGGGGCCGAAACGGCGGATGTCCACGTCCCACAGGTCGCTCGGCGATTCGCCGCCGATGATCCATTCGGCGATCAGCCTGCCCGCACCGCCCGAGTTGGCGATGCCCGCGGAGTTGAACCCCGCTGCCACGAAGTAGTTGCGCAGCTCGGGCGCTTCGCCGAGGATGAAATTGCCGTCAGGTGTGAAGCTCTCGGGCCCGTTGAGCAACATCTTGACCTTCGCGGTTTCCAGGCACGGCGTGCGGTGGATCGCGTTGTTCATCAGCACCTCGAACTGGTCCCAGTCTTCGCCGAGCAGCGCGAACTGGAAGGTGCTCGGTATCGGGTCGATCTTCCACGGCTTGGCCTGCGGTTCGAAGCCGCCCATCACCAGGCCACCAACCTCTTCCTTGTAGTAGACGCGCCCGTCCGGGTCGCGCATCACTGGCAGCATCGGGTGCACACCCTCGATGCGGTCGGTGACGATGTAGAAATGCTCGGCTGAATACAGCGGCACGTTCACGCCGGCGAGCCGCCCGAACTGGCGTGCCCACTGGCCGGCGCAGTTCACGAGCACTTCGCAGCGCACATTGCCTTGCGCGGTGCGCACGCCGGTGACGGTGCCGTTTTCGGTCAACACGCCGATGACTTCGATGTCTTCGACGACCTTCACGCCCCGGTTGCGCGCGCCCTTGGCGAGCGACATCGTCAGGTCCGCCGGGTTGGCCTTGCCATCGCCGGGAATCCACAGGCCGCCGTGCAGGTCGTCGGTGCGCAGCAAGGGGTACAGGTCGCCGGCGCGCTTGGCATCGATCACTTCCACCTCGACGCCGAAGCTGCGCGCCAGTGACGCCTGCTTGGCGTACACCTGCATGCGCTCGGGCGTGGCCGCCACGTTGACGCTGCCGCACTGCTTCCAGCCGGTGGCGAGGCCCGTCTCGGCTTCGAGCTTCGAGTACAGCTCGATGCCGTATTGGCTCATCTGCGTCATATTGCGGTTCGGCCGCATCTGCCCGACCAGCCCGGCCGCGTGCCAGGTCGTGCCGCAGGTGAGCTTGCCTTGTTCCAGCAACAG
>JAYVTD010000308.1:0-5981 GCA_043774765.1 Rhizobacter sp.
AGGCTTCGCCGGGGCCCAACCCCGACTGTGCCTTGCGCCTTGTTCGGGCCCGTTCTGGGGCCTCACGCGGGCACGATTCATATGTTCACAAGCTCTCAGACGAACCGGCCTTCGCGCACCCACTTGGTCGCCACCCACTTCTCGCCTTCGACCAGCGGCGCGCCGCCGTGCAGCGAGCGGGTGCTGGCGTGAGCCCGGTCGTAGCTGAAAAAGACGGCGTTGCCCTTGATCGGCGCCACTTCGAGCTGCACGTCAGGGAAGACCGTGGCGCCGCCCCGTTCCGGTGTGTTGAGATAACACACCAGCGAGGCCACGCGCTGGCCGCCGCGCTTCAGGATGCCGGGCGTGCCGGGCTGGGTCGGGTCGAAATAGTCGTAGTGCGGCTTGTACTCGGCGCCGGGGCCGTAACACAGCACCTGCAGTCCTTCGCCGTTTTCGAGCGGCCAGTGCATCAGCGCGGCCATGCGCGCTTCGACCCGCGCGCACACGGCGTGCTCGCCGCGTTCGAAGAACATGCCCTGACTGGTGCGGGCTTCATTGACTTCGCTGGAGCCGGTCTCGGTCTGCACGGTTTCCGAGCGCGCCAGGCGCGCCCGGGCGAGCGCGATGATCTCGTCGCACTCTTCGTCAGAGATCAGGTTGGCGAACACCACGACTCGCGGGTTGCGCAGGCTGGTGACCACGGTGACCTCACGGTCGCCGGCCCACAGCCGCGTGCGTGTGCCGTCGGGCATGGGCTCGGGCACCGGCACCGCGGCCGGCAGCGCGGACACCCGGGCGCGCTCGGCGAGGTGCTCGCGCAAGGTGTCTTCGAGCGCGGCAATCGCCACATCTTCGTTCCAGCCGCTGGTCAGCATCGATTGCAACACCGCCTCGGGCGGCTGGCCGGCGGTGGCCTGCTCGATGATCCACTGGCGCAATTCGGGAGTGACGGGCTGCACGCTCATGCAATGCATTTTGCCAAACTCAACCGACCTGCCGACGCCGGAAGACGAAACGGTCGGCATCGGACGCGCCAGCGTCGAAAACGTAGGCTTCGGCATCGAAGCGTTTCAGCCCCGCCGGGGTGGCGATGCGTCGGGTGATGGCGTAGCGCGCCATCAGGCCGCGAGCGCGTTTGGCGAAGAAGCTGATGACCTTGTAGCGGCCACCCTTCCATTCCTCGAAAACACACTCGATCACACGCGGCCGCAAGACCTTGCGGTCGGCGGCGCGAAAGTATTCCCTTGAGGCGAGGTTCACGATCACCGGCGAGGCGTCGGCCACGGCGCGGGCGTTCAGGTGTTCGGCGAGCGTGTCGCCCCAATAGGCGTAGAGGTCCTTGCCGTGGGCGTTGTGCAACCGCGTGCCCATTTCCAGGCGATAAGGCTGCAGCCGGTCGAGCGGGCGCAACACGCCGTACAGGCCGCTCAGGATCGCGACATGGTCTTGCGCCCAGCGCAGGTCGGCGGGGCTCAGGGTGGTGGCCTGCAAACCGCCGTACACATCGCCGTCGAAGGCCCGCGCGGCGGGTTTGCTGTTGCGCAGCGTGGCCCGGCTCGACCAGGCCTGGTAGCGCGCCACGTTCAGTTCGGCCAGCGCCGGCGACAGGCTCATCAGCCCCGCGATCTGGGCCGGTGAGTGGCCACGCAGCACGCCGATCAGCTCGGCCGAGCGCGGCATGAAGGGCGGCGTGGTGGCGGCGTCGAGCGCGTGGTCTGGGGCCGGGGTTTCGTAGTCGAGCGACTTGGCGGGTGAGAGCACATACAGCATGGCCGCGATTATCGCGAGCCGGCGCGACCGCCGTGTCTCGCGGCTTACTTCTTCGCGTCGTTGACAGCGTCTTTCACCTTGTCGGCGGTCTTGTCGACCTGGTCGCCGACCTTCTTGGCGGCGTTGTCGACGTTCTTGCCGGCGCGCTCGGCCGGCCCTTCGGCGGGCTGGCACGCGGCCACAGCCAGGGAGCAGGCGGCGACGAAGATGAAGATCGAATTTCGCGGGGTGAACATGATCGGTTTCTCCTGAAGGCGGGGGTCGTTCGAGGTGCGGCTCATGAGACCGGCTGCACTGAAACGAACTCTAGGGACGAGCCCGCAGCGCGTCATTCGGACGCGCTCGCGAAGCGCTGTCGGCACTTTCCTACAGGCTCCGGCAGGCGCACCGCCGTCAGCGGAAGTCGCGGCTGCGGCTCACCAGCCCACCCAGGAGTTCGGTGTGATCGATCGCCTTCATCACGACCAGATGCCTGACCATGTTGTCGCCCTCGCCCTGGCATTGCCAGCGGCCGAACAGCGTCAGCAACCGGGCCGCCAGCAGCGGCTTGCGCTGCGCGTCGACCACCGACGGCCAGACGATCGCGTTGACGACGCCGGTGTCGTCTTCGAGCGTGACGAACATCGTGCCCTTGGCCGTGCCGGGGCGCTGGCGGTGCGTGACCAGGCCGCTGGCGCGCGCCAGCCGCCCGTTCGGGTAGCCGTTCAGCACGGCAGCCGGCTGCACCCTGAACCGGGCCAGCTTTGCGCGCAGCAACGCGAGCGGGTGGCGCTGCAACGTGAGGCCGAGCGCGCGGTAGTCGGCAAGCAGGCTTTCGGCTTCGGCCGGCGCGGGCAGCACGATCGGCGTCTCGTGCACACGCGTCTCGCGCAGCATCGGCGTCGGGCGCGTGTCGATGCCGGCCACGGCCCAGGCGGCCTCGAAGCGGTGCCCGGCCAGGCCCTTCAGCGCATCGGCCTGCGCCAGTGCCTGCAGGTCGCGGGCGTCGAGCAGGGCGCGGCGCGCCAGGTCTTCGGGGGTGGTGAACGGAGCTTGCGCGCGCGCGTCGACGATGCGCGTTGCGGCAGCGGCCGACAGGCCGCCAATGCGATCCAGACCGAGGCGCACCGCACGCAGCGGCGGGCCGGCCGCCGCCGGCGCTTCTTCGAGCGTGCTCTCGCAGGCGCTCACGGCCACGTCGACCGGCCGCACCTCGACACCGTGGGCGCGTGCATCGCGCACCAGTTGCGCCGGCTGATAAAAACCCATCGGCTGGCTGTTGAGCAGCGCGGCGAGAAAGGCGTCGGGGTGGTGCTGCTTGATCCAGCAGCTCACGTAGGCCAGCAGTGCAAAACCGGCGGCGTGGCTTTCGGGGAAACCGTATTCACCGAAGCCCTGGATCTGCTTGAAGATACGCTCTGCGAACTCGAGCTCATAACCCTTTTCGACCATGCGGCCGACGAGTCGACCGTGGTGGTGCCCGAGCCCGCCCTTGCGTTTCCAGGCGGCCATCGAGCGGCGCAACTCGTCGGCTTCGCCGGGCGTGAAATCGGCCGCCAGGATCGCGATCTGCATCACCTGCTCCTGGAAGATCGGCACACCCAGGGTGCGCTACAGCGCTGCCTTGATCTCTTCGCTGGGGTACTTGATCTGCTCCTTCGGCAAGGCCCGGTTGAGCAGGTACGGGTGCACCATACCGCCCTGGATCGGCCCGGGCCGCACGATCGCCACCTCGATCACCAGGTCGTAGTACTCCCGCGGCTTCAGGCGCGGCAGCATGCTCATCTGCGCCCGGCTTTCGATCTGGAAGGTGCCCACGGTGTCGGCGCGGCAGATCATGTCGTAGGTGGGCGTGTCGTCGTCGGGTACGTCCTGCATCGTGAACTCGCGCCCCAGCTTCTGGCCGACGAACACGAGCGCGCGCCGCAGCGCCGTCAGCATGCCGAGCGCGAGGATGTCGACCTTGAGCAGGCGCAACTCGTCGAGGTCGTCTTTTTCCCACTGGATCACGCTGCGGTTTTCCATCGCCGCGGTCTCGACCGGCACCAGTTGTTCGATCTGCCCGCCCGCGATGACGAAGCCGCCGGGGTGCTGGCTCAGGTGGCGCGGGAAGTCGAGCAACTGCCGGGTGAGTTCGATCCACAGCTTCGTGAGTGGCGCCTGCGGGTCGAAGCCGGCTTCCTGGACGCGCGTGTTGTCGACCTCGCTGGCGTCGAACCAGTGCATGCTTTTCGACAACAGCGCGGTGCGCTGCGCGTCGATGCCGAGCGCACGGCCGACGTCGCGCAGCGCCGAGCGCGAGCGGTAGCGAATGACCACGGCGGTCAGCGCTGCCCGGTGTCGGCCGTACTTGCCGTAGATGTACTGGATGACCTCTTCACGGCGCTCGTGCTCGAAATCGACATCGATGTCGGGCGGCTCGCCGCGTTCGATGCTCAGGAAGCGCCCGAACAGCAGGCTGGCCCGCCGCGGGTCGACTTCGGTGATGCCCAGGCAATAACAGACCAGCGAATTGGCCGCGCTGCCACGCCCCTGGCACAGGATGCCCCTGGCGCGCGCCCAGCGCACGATGTCGGCCACGGTCAGGAAAAAGCGCTCGTAGTCGAGTTGCCGGATCAGCACCAGTTCTGCTTCGATCTGCTCGCGGTACTTGTCCGGCAGCCCGAGCGGGAAACGGCGCGGCACGCCTTCTTCCGTGAGTTGGCGAAGGTAGCTGCCCGGGGTTTCGCCGCGGGGCACGATCTCCTGCGGGTACTCGTAACTCAACTCGGTCAACGAAAAGCTGCAGCGACCGGCCATCACCAGGGTGTTGTGCAGCCATTCTTCCCTGTAGAGCCCGGACAGCCGCAGGCGCGAACGCAAATGCTGTTCGGCGTTCGACTCGAGCTGCTCCCCGCACTGCGTGACCGGGCGCTTGAGTCGCGTCGCGCTGAGCACGTCTTGCAGCGGTTTGCGCGAGCGCACGTGCATCAGCACGTCGCCAGTGGCCACGATGGGCAGGCCGGTGCACTGCGCCACCTGCTCGACCAGCTTCAGCAGCGTTTCGTCGCCGGGCCGGCGCAACAGCGACAACGCGATGGCGGCACGGTCCTGGAACCAGGTCTTGAGCCACATGGCATGGGCAAACACGGTCTCGAACGGCTGCGACGCATCGGGCACCAGCAGGGCCAGGCAGCCCGGCAGGCCGGCCAGCGTGGGTGCGTTCGGCACCTGGCCTTCCACGTCACCCGGGTGCGCCAGGTACTGCCCCTTCGGCGCACGCCGCCGCGCCACCGTGACCCAGTGCGACAGGTTGCCATAGCCGCGCCGCGTCTGTGCCAGCAGCACGAGGCGGGCGTGGGGCCGGCCCGGCGCATCTTCTCCCCCGCTTCCGTCGGCGCCTTCATCTTTTTTTCGTGCCGGCAGCGTGAGCTGCATCTCGCTGCCGATGATCAGGTGCAATTGGCCCTCCCGCGCGGCCACGTGCGCACGCACCACCCCCGCCAGCGAACACTCGTCGGTGATGGCGAGCGCGGCATAACGCAGATCGTGTGCGCGCTCGACCAGCTCGGCCGGGTGCGACGCGCCGGTCAGGAAGCTGAAGTTGCTGCGGCAGTGCAGCTCGGCGTAACCCGGGAGCTTGGTGGCCACGGCGGCACTTCGAGGTTCGTCAGGCCCGGTCCACGACATACGGCGTGGCCTGCATGCGCACCGCAGGCGGCGGCAGGCCGCGCACGCCCCCGTCGTCGAGCTGCCAGCGCTGCTCGTCGGGCAGGCCGGCGCGCAATGCGTCGAGCGGGCTGCGCACGGCGCCGCCACCGAGCTTGAGCACGTGGGTGTAGATCATGGTGGTGCTCACATCGGAATGGCCGAGCAGTTCCTGCACGGTGCGGATGTCGTAGCCGCTTTGCAGCAGATGGGTGGCGAACGAATGCCGCAGCGTGTGCGGGGTGGCCGCCTTGACGATGCCGGTGCGTTCGATCGCGCGCTTGAAGTAACGCTGGAACGCCTGCTCGGGCACGTGGTGGCGACGCAGCACGTCGGTGCGCGGATCGATCGCGGTGGCCAGGTGCGGGAAGACCCAGAACCAGCTCCACGACGCCCCCGCGCGCGGGTACTTGCGCGCCAGCGCATCGGGCATGTGAACGCCCGCCTGGCCCGATGCGCGGTCACCGGCCCACACCAACCGAGCGCGCGCGATCTGGTCGCGCAAGGCCGGCGCGAGCGAGGCCGGCAGCATCACCACGCGGTCCTTGAAACCCTTGCCCTCG
>JAYVTD010000309.1:0-6258 GCA_043774765.1 Rhizobacter sp.
CCCGCGGCGATGGCGCTGCGCGGCATCGAGTCGAACTGTGCCGACGAAGGCTCCTGCACAACCGTCAGGCCGCCCACGGCCTTCAGGGCCTGCAGCCCCAGCGTGCCGTCCGAGCCCATGCCCGACAGCACGACACCGATGGCCGATGCGCCCTGGTCGCGGGCCAGGGACGAAAACAGCACATTGACCGGCAACCGCATGCCGCGCGGCTCGGAGGGCGGCGTCACGTGCAGCATGCCCTGCACCAGGCTGAGTTCGGCGTTCGGCGGAATCACGTAGACATGGTCGGCCTCGACGCGCATCTGTTCGCTGGCCTCGCGCACGCTCAGCGACGTGACCCGCTGCAGCAACGCGGCCAGCATGGCCTTCTGCGTCGGGTCGAGGTGCTGAACCACGAGGTAGGCCAGGCCCGACTTCACCGGCACCCGGGCAAAGAACTGCTCGAACGCTTCGAGGCCGCCGGCCGAAGCGCCAACTCCCACGATACCGACGAGGCTCACAGCCGCCGCGGGCTGGTGCTTCGCGAGGGATGTTGGCGGGGCGCTCATGCCAGAGTGTGCACCCTGTCAGCCGCCGGCCCGAGGCAAATCAGGCGCCGCCCTGGCCGGCGCCTTCAATGCCGGGCGGGTGCAGGCCCTGGCCCTGCGGGCGCGAAGGCCAGCAACACCTGCCCGCCGCCAGGCATGGCATGCGCCACGGCATGCGCGCTGGCGCCACCGGCCCTGGATTGCACCGAGCAGGTTTGCCGGCCCTCGCCTTGGCGCAGGGCAGCGAGCATGCCGCGGACCGCCGCGCGGCATTCAGGCGCCAGCAGGTCTTCGATGCGGCGACCGGCCCACTCTTGCCCTTGCACCGTCTCGGGTGCGAGCCAGTCTGCGGCGATGCGATTCGCGGCGATCACCAGACCTTCTGGTTCGAGCGTCAGGTAGGCGAACGGCGCCAGGTCAAACAGGTCGGCGTAATTCGCAATGTCTTCGGTGAGCTGGCGGTGGTCTTGTTCGGCCTGATCGTGCTGCAGGTCCAGTTCCACCTGGTGCACTTGCAACTCGTGCAGCAGCTTGAGTGCGTCGCTGGCGCTTTCGGGCGCGCTGGCCAGGCGATGCAGCAGCGTCAGCGCCTCCGTGCCGGCGGGCCACGCGCGTGTCACGGGCGCGGTGCCCTCCTTGATCCGCTCTTCAGCGTTCTCGCGCAACTTGTTCAGCATGGAAACCTCGGCCTGTGTGTCAGTCTATATTCTGTCTGAGAGAGCTGTTGTCCGTAAGCAGAAAAACCTGCACCGCATCTGTTCGCTGGCGCACAGACGAGGCGCCCGAGCGAGCGCCCGATATGAGGCTGGGCAGTGGCTCGTGCTCACCGATTCCCGGAGTCTCATGCGATGAAGAATTTTCCAGTGGTTTGTGTCGGTGGTTCTGCAGGGGGCCTGGACGCCTACATCCGCCTGCTGAAGCAGTTGCCGGCCGACATGGGCGTGGCGGTTGTCATCGTGAATCACGTCACCACGATGCCGACGCAACTGCATGAAGTGCTGCCGCGGTTTTCGCGAATGCCGGTCGAGCTCATCACCGAAGACCTGCTGATCGAGGCCGACCACGTCTACATCATCCCCGCCAACCGGGACTTGCACGTCGATGGTGAAGTGTTCCACCTGGCACCGCTTTCAAAGCCGCGCGGCTGGCCTGATGTGATCACGGTCTTCCTGCAGTCACTCACCCAGTTCTGGGGCGGCAAGCTGATCGCCGTGATCGTTTCCGGCTACGACGGCGACGGCGCCGCAGCGCTGTGCGGAATCAAGGAGGTGGGCGGCATCACGATTGCCCAGAAGCTGGCCACCGCGATCCAGCCCGAAATGCCGGAGAGTGCCATTGCCAGCGGCTGCATCGACTTCGTGCTGTCTCCGGAAGACATCGCGAAAGAGATCGTGCGAATCGCTCGTGCCGAGGCGCCGGCCAACGCCGCCTAGCGCGTCGCGCCTACCTCACCCCCACCCCCCTCAACACCACCGCCTGCACGTTCGCCACCACGCGCTCGAAGAACACCGGGTTCGCCAGGGTCTCGCCGGTCAGCGCCTGCACCTGCACCGCGAAGTCGGCGTAGTGCTGGGTCGCGGCCCAGATGATGAAGATCAGGTGTTCGGGGTCGACCGGTGCCAGCCGCCCGGCTTCGACCCAGCCGCGAATCACCGCCGACTTGCGCTCGACGATGTCGCGCAGCTCGCGGTCGAGTTCGTCGCGCAGCAGCGGGGCGCCCTGCACCATCTCAAGGCAGAACAGGCGCGAAGCCTCGGGGCTGTCGCGCGAGACCACGAGCTTGCGGCGGATGTAGTCGGCAATCGCCTGCTGCGGGTCTTGCTCGGCGCTGAACTCGCGCAACGGGGCGAGCCACACCTCGAGCAGCTCGCGCAACACGCAGACGTAGAGCTCTTCCTTGTTGGCGAAGTAGTACAGCAGGTTGCTCTTCGACACGCCGGCCCGCGCCGCCACCTGGTCGACGCTGGTGCCGTGCAGGCCGAAGCGCGAAAACAGGCCGAGCGCTGCGGCCAGCACCGCCTCGCGCTTGTGGGCCACCACCGGCGCCGCGGCGGCTTTTTTCTTCGTCACCGGCGGTTCCCTTCCGTTCCCGTTGCTGCCACTCCCGGGTACCGAGTCTCCCAGCCGGATCGGTGTTTGTCCATATGGTCAAACTGGCACGCGTGTTGCATGCTCGGCGCGGGCAGTGGACGTGTGCCGCAGATCGGTGCATAACTGCCGCTTCGTTGAACCTTGCGGGAGCTCTGGCCATGGCTGAAATGAAGATCAACGGCGACCGCCTGTGGGCGAGCCTGATGGAAATGGCGAAGATCGGTGCCACGCCCAAGGGCGGCGTGTGCCGGCTCACGCTGACCGACCTCGACAAGCAGAGCCGCGACCTGTTCGTGCAGTGGTGTGAAGAGGCCGGCTGCACCGTCAAGGTCGACCAGATGGGCAACATCTTCGCGCGCCGCCCCGGCCGTAACAACGCCCTTGCCCCCGTGGGCACCGGCAGCCACCTCGACAGCCAGCCCACCGGCGGGCGTTTCGACGGCGTCTACGGGGTCTTGGCAGGGCTGGAAGTGATCCGCACGCTGAACGACCACGGCATCGAGACCGAGCGGCCGGTCGAAGCTTCGGTCTGGACCAACGAAGAAGGCTCGCGCTTCGCGCCGGCGATGGTCGGCTCGGGGGTCTACGCGGGGGTGTTCTCGCTAGCCTACGGCCACTCGCGCACCGACCAGCAGGGCAAGACGCTCGGCGACGAGCTGAAGCGCATCGGCTACCTCGGCACTGAGCCGATGGGCAACCGGCCGGTGCACGCGTTCTTCGAGACGCACATCGAGCAAGGCCCGATCTTGGAGGCCGAAGGCCAGACCATCGGCGTGGTCACCGACGCGCAAGGCCAGCGCTGGTTCGAGCTGGTGCTCACCGGCCAGGAATCGCACGCCGGCCCCACGCCGATGCCGGTACGGCGCGACGCGCTGCTCGGCGCGGCAAAAGTGATCCAGCTCGTCAACGAGATCGGGCTGAAACACGCACCGCTCGCCGTCTCGACCGTCGGCATGATCAACAGCTACCCGAACTCGCGCAACGTGATCCCGGGCAAGGTGTTCCTCACCGTCGACTTCCGCTGCCCCGACGACGCCGAGCTGCTGAAGATGGAAGGCGAGCTCAAGGAAGGCGTGGCCAGGATCGCCGCCGCGGGCCGGCTCGAACACGAGCTGAAGCAGATCTTCCAGTACGACTGCGTGCACTTCGACGAGAGCTGCGTGCAGATGGTGCGTACTGGCGCCGAAGCGCTGGGTTACAGCACCCGCAACATCGTCTCGGGCGCCGGCCACGACGCCTGCTACATGAGCAAGGTCACGCCGACCGCGATGATCTTCGTGCCCTGCATCGGCGGCATCAGCCACAACGAGATCGAAGACGCCAAACCCGAATGGATCGAGGCTGGTGGCAACGTGCTGTTCCGCGCGATGCTGGCCAAGGCCAACGAGTTGCCGGTGGTCGGGCAGTCGTCTGAATCGGTTGCGCTGGCTTGACCTCTCGACCTTTGAACTGAACCCGGAGTAATACCCATGAGCAGCATCCTGATCCGCGGCGGCACCGTCATCAACGCCGAAGCCAGCCTCCAGGCCGATGTGCTGACCGAAGGCGGCCTGATCCGCGCCGTCGGCCCCGGTCTGCAGGCGCCTGCGGGCTGCACCGTGGTCGACGCCGGTGGCGCGTTCGTGATGCCCGGCGGCATCGACCCGCACACCCACATGGAGCTGCCCTTCATGGGCACGGTCACGAAAGACGACTTCTACACCGGCACCGCGGCCGGTGTCTCGGGCGGCACCACGATGATCATCGACTTCGTGATCCCGAATCCGAAGCAGCCCTTGATGGAAGCGTTCAAAGACTGGCGCGGCTGGGCCGAAAAATCGGCGGCCGACTACAGCTTTCATGTGGCCGTGACGTGGTGGGATCAGTCGGTGCACGACGACATGGGCACGCTGGTGCGCGAGCACGGCGTGAACAGCTTCAAGCACTTCATGGCCTACAAGAACGCGATCATGGCCGACGACGAAGTGCTGGTGAACAGCTTCACCCGCGCGCTCGAACTCGGCGCGCTGCCGACCGTGCACGCCGAGAACGGCGAGCTGGTGTTCCAGCTGCAGAAGAGGCTGGTGGCCGCCGGCATCACCGGGCCCGAAGGCCACCCGCTGTCGCGCCCGCCCGCGGTCGAAGCCGAAGCGGCCGAGCGCGCGATCCGCATCGCCGAGGTGCTGGGCACGCCGCTCTACATCGTGCACGTGAGTTGCGAAGACACGGTCGCCGCGATCATCCGCGCGCGCAGCCATGGGCAGCGTGTGTATGGCGAGGCGCTGGCCGGCCACCTGACGATCGACGAGTCGGTCTACCGCAACCCCGACTGGAACATCGCTGCCGCCCACGTGATGAGCCCGCCGTTCCGCGCCAAACATCATCAAGACGCGCTGTGGGGCGCGCTCGCCGCCGGCCACCTGCACACGACCGCGACCGACCACTGCGCTTTCTGCGGCGAGCAGAAAGGCATGGGCAAGAGCGACTTCAGCAAGATCCCGAACGGCTGCGCCGGCGTGGAAGACCGCATGAGCGTGCTGTGGGACGCAGGCGTGAACACCGGCCGGCTCACGCCGAACGAGTTCGTGCGCGTGACCTCGACGAACGCCGCGCAGATCTTCAACCTGTACCCGCGCAAGGGCACTGTTCAAGTCGGCAGCGACGCCGACCTGGTGGTGTGGGACCCGAGCGCGACCAAGACGATCACCACCGCCGGCAGCCAATCGAAGGTCGGCTACAACGTGTTCGAAGGCCGCAACGTGACCGGGCTGGCGAAGGTGACGCTGTCGCAAGGAAAGATCGTCTGGATCGACGGCGACCTGCGCACCGAGCGTGGCGCCGGCCGCTACGTGAAGCGCCCGGCCTTCGCGCCGGTGTTCGATGCGCTAAAGCGCCAGGCCGGCCTGCACATTCCGCAAGCCGTGGCGCGCGCGGCCTGACGCGGAGCGACGCAGATGCCGCAGCCCGACGTGAAACCCGGCCGCCTCTCGGCCTGCCAGTACACCAGCAACTTCAGCGACGCCCACCCTCCCCTCACCTCGGTGCAGGCGCTGATCGAGGCCGAGCGCTGTTATTACTGCTACGACGCACCGTGCGTGAACGCCTGCCCCACCGGCATCGACATTCCGTCGTTCATTCGCCGCATCGGTGAAGACAACCTGCGCGGAGCGGCCAAGGCGATTCTCGAAGCGAATGTGTTCGGCGGCATGTGCGCGCGCGTCTGCCCGACCGAGGTGCTGTGCGAACAGGCCTGCGTGCGCAACACCTTTGAAGCCAAACCGGTCGAGATCGGCCTGCTGCAGCGCCACGCCACCGACCACTACTTCAAGAACCCGGGCGCGCCGCTGTTCAAGCGCGCTGTTTCGACTGGCAAGCACATCGCCGTGGTCGGCGCTGGCCCGGCCGGCCTGTCGTGCACGCACCGCGCCGCGATGCTGGGGCACGACGTGACGGTGTTCGAAGCGAAGCCCAAACCCGGTGGTCTGAACGAATACGGTCTGGCCACCTACAAGACCGTCGACGACTTCGCGCAGCAGGAAATCGACTGGCTGCTGTCGATCGGCGGCATCCGCATGCGCCATGGCCAGTCGCTCGGCAACACGATCCTGCTTTCCGACCTGACGCTGCAGTTCGACGCGGTGTTTCTCGGCCTCGGCCTGGG
>JAYVTD010000310.1:0-2752 GCA_043774765.1 Rhizobacter sp.
GGCGCTGGTCTGCGCCAGCATCGCCTGCGTGATGACGAGTTCGCCGACGAGGTTGATGAGCTGGTCGACCTTCTCGATCGACACACGCAGCGTGGCCGACTCGAGCGCGGCAGCGGGGGCCTTTTCGACCTTGGCCGCCACACGCGTTTTCGGCGCTTCGCCCACGCTGCCGGCAGTTGCCACAACACCCTCGGCACGTGGTGCGCCCGGCGCTTCGTCGAAGAAGCCGTAGCTCGCGTCGGCCTTGGCCGGGTCCGGCTCGGGCGGTGCTCCCGGGGCACCGGCGTGGAACCCGTAGCCCTTGCCGAGCGGCAACAGTTGAACGGATTCGCGCGCCACGTGGAATGTGAACAGGTCGAGCAGGTCGCAGTCGCTGCTGGTCGTCAGCACGTTGAAGCGGCGCATGCCGTCGCTGGCATGGCCGCCGTTGATCGGCTCGATCGTGCCGAGGTCGGTGATTTCGCTGAAGAGTTCGACGAGGCTGTCGGCTTGTTCCGGGTGGTCGAGCGGGCCCACGCGCAGCTCGAGGCTGCGCAGCGCCGATGCCGGGCCTGCCGCTTTGGCCGGCGCCGCTGCCGGCAAGGCCGCGGGTGCCGCGACCGCCTTGCGAGCCACCGCCGGCACTTCACCACTCAGCATCGCGCGGATGCTGAAGAGCAGTTCGGTCGTGTCGATCTCGGCGCCGCCGGCGCCCTGGTGGCGCGCCAGCTGCGAGCGCAGCGCGTCGCCCGACTGCAGCAGCACGTCGACCATCGGTGCGGTCGGCTCCAGTTCGTGGCGGCGCAGCTTGTCGAGCAGTGTCTCCATCTGGTGCGTGAGCTCGGCCACGTCGGAAAAGCCGAAGGTCGCAGCACCCCCCTTCACCGAGTGGGCGCAGCGGAAGATCGAGTTCAGCTCTTCGTCGTCGGCCGCCGTGATGTCGATCTCGAGCAGCTGCTGCTCCATGCGGTCGAGGTTCTGGCCGGCTTCTTCGAAGAAGACCTGGTAGAACTGCGTGAGGTCGATGCCGGCGCTGGCGCTCGCGCTGCCGCTGTCGGAAGTGATGTCACCCATGGCGGGTACTCCAGTCGTGGTTCTGATGTTGGTGCGCTGGCGCGGCTCGCTCAGCCCACGACCTTCTTGATCACTTCGATCAGCTTGGTCGGGTCGAACGGCTTCACCAGCCAGCCGGTGGCGCCCGCGCTGCGGCCGGCCTGCTTCATCTGGTCGCTCGACTCGGTGGTGAGAATCAGGATCGGCGTGGTCTTGAACTTCGGGTTGTCGCGCAGCTTCTTCGTCAGGCCGATGCCGTCGAGGCGCGGCATGTTCTGGTCGGTCAGCACGAGGTCGAAGTCGCGGGTGCCGGCTTTTTCCAGCGCGTCTTGTCCGTCGACCGCTTCGACCACGTTGTAGCCCGCGTTCTTCAGTGTGAATGACACCATCTGGCGCATGGAAGCCGAGTCGTCGACGGCAAGAATCGAGTGCATAGTTTTCTCCAGGAATTTCGTAAGGTCTGGGATCAGAGCTTCAGAACAGCTCGATGAAGCCGGTGTCCATTTCCGACTGCGTGACCGGGTTCGGCCACAACGGCGTTTCTTCGACCACGGCGTCGCCGTCTTCGTCACCGTCGAAGGCATCGCGCGCCAGCCGGTCGCTGCAGCTGCGCAGGCGGCGCTGGGTGTGATTGATGAGCTGCGAGGCCATGTCCTGGAACTGCAGCGCCGTGACGGCCGCTCCGAGCTCCGCCACTGCAAGGTCCACCGGCTGCGGGTCGGGCAGCGCCGTGCCGCGCAATTCGTGCAGGTGCTGCGAGGCACCCAAGAAGCCGGCCTGCAGTGTGTCGCAGGCGTCGGCCAACAGCGTCTGAAGGCGGTCAAGGTCGTTCGACGCCGTCATCAGGTGGTCCTGCAGGTCGGCCGCCGCCATGAAGGCCAGGCCCGTGGAGCTACCGGCAGCGCCACTCGAAGTTTCGCTGCGCATCAGAACCCCAGGCTCGCGAGCAAGTCATCGACCTGCTCCTGGTTGGTCACCACATCGCTGCGGCCTTCGGCATTGACCACCGGACCGTTCAGGAAAGCGTCTTCGACCTTGTGCACTTGGTCGGGCGGAATCACCTGCATCAAGAGCTTGAGCAGGCTGTCTTCGAGTTCGGTTGCCAACGCCACGACCTTCGTCACCACCTGGCCGGTGAGGTCGTGAAAGTCTTGCGCCAGCATGATGTCGGTGAGGTGCTGGTCGATGCGTGCGGTGGAGGCTTCCACGTCGCCCACGAAGTTCATCACCGCGCCGGTGGCCACGGCCTTCGCCGGGTCGGCGACGATGTCCTTGGCCATCTGGCGGGTTGCGTCGGCGATGCGCTGGTGTTCGGCCTTGGCCTGGTCGACCGAGTTCAGCACCTTGTCGGCCGCAGCAGCGGTCTTCTCGGCGATGTAGTTCAGGCGGCTGCGCGCATCGGGCAGGCCGTCGGCGGCCACCTGCAGCTTGGGCATCACGCCCACCTGGGCCAGCGTGTCGTGCAGCAAGCGCGTGATGCTGCCGACCTGCAGGAACACGTCTGCCGCTGATGCGGCCTTCAGCGCGCGTTCCGTCAAGGTCTCTGGAGAATCGCTCTTCATTTTTCAGGGGCTCCGGGGTTCAGGCGGCTGCGCTTCACGCCGTGGCGGCGAGCTTTTGCATGATCTTGTTGACCTTGTCTTCCAGCGTCGCCTTCGTGAAAGGCTTGACGATGTAGCCGGCGGCGCCGTCCTGTGCGGCGCGAACAATATCTTCCTTG
>JAYVTD010000311.1:0-4207 GCA_043774765.1 Rhizobacter sp.
GCCGGGTCGATCGATTCGATCTCGCCCACATTACCCACGTCGAGCAGTTTGGTCGGGTCTTTCAGATCGACCATCTTCAGCTTGCGGGCGCGGATCATGCCGCCGACGCGGCCGGTCAGGCCGACGGCCTTGCCACCGGCCACATTGATGAGGCCGACGATGTCCTGCTGCACCTGACCGGCCAGCACCCATTCGACAACCTCCATCGTCTCCTCGTCCGTCACCCGCATGCCCTGGATGAACTGGCCCTTCTTGCCCAGACGGCTCAAGGCCCCCTCGATCTGCGGCCCGCCGCCATGCACCACCACCGGGTTCAGGCCCACCAGCTTGAGCAGCACCACGTCTTCGGCGAAGTCCTGTTGCAGGGCCGGGTCGGTCATCGCGTTGCCGCCGTACTTGATGACGATGGTCTTGCCGTGAAACTTGCGGATGTAGGGCAGCGCCTGCGCCAGGATCTCGGCCTTGTCGCGCGGCGTGATCCGGGCCAGGTCGGGCGTGCCGGAAGGTGCCGCGGGAGCGTCGGTGGTCATGGTCGGCCCGGAGGTTGATCGTGTTGAAAACGATTGTAGGGGCCGGCGATTCGGCACAATCGCTCTCGCACCCCATGCCACTTGCCAAGCTCATTCCGGTTCGCCCCATCACCTTCTTCGGCCAGGTGCTGCTGTCGGCCGCGGCCGGTGCAGCCGGCCGCTGGCACTTTCGCCTCAAGGACCTGGGCGGCATCACAGCCGATTGCAGTGCACGCGCCGTGCCCATCGTCACCGTCGTCAACGTGCTGGTCGGGGCGATTCTGGCCTTCGTCGGCGCGGTCCAGCTCGTCAAGTTCGGCGCCGGCATCTACGTCGCCGACCTGGTGGGCATCGCGGTCGCCCGCGAGATGGCAGCGATCATCACCGCCGTGGTGATGGCCGGGCGCACCGGCGCGGCGTTCGCTGCCGAGCTCGCCACGATGCAGACCAACGAAGAGGTCGACGCGCTCGAAGTGCTGGGCCTGAGCCCGGTGGACTTTCTGGTGCTGCCACGCGTGCTCGCCCTGCTCCTGATGATGCCGCTGCTCTACGTCTATGGCTGCATCACCGGGCTGATCGGCGGCATGGTGGTGGCGGCCGGCATGCTCGACATCTCGCCCGCCGCCTACATCGCGCGCTCGTTCGTCGCGTTGAGCTGGCAGCACCTGGCCATCGGCGTCGCCAAGTCCTTCGTATTCGGCGCGCTGATCGGGCTGATCGGCTGTTACTGCGGCCTCTACGCCCAGCGCAATGCCGCCGGCGTGGGCGTGGCGACCACCAACGCGGTGGTCGCGAGCATCGTCGCCATCATCGTGCTCGACGCGGTGTTCGCGGTCTGCGCGAACGCGCTGGGCATCTAGATGGCGCTGCTCGCGGTCGATGGTCTCGAGATGCGTTTCGGCGAGCGGCTGATCCAGAAAGACGTGTCGTTCAAGGTCGAGAAAGGCACGATCTTCGCGATCATGGGTGGCAGCGGCTGCGGCAAGAGCACGCTGCTCAAACATCTCGTCGGCCTGTTGCCGCCGGCCGCGGGGCACGTGGCCTACAACGAGGTCGACTACTGGGCCGCAACCGAAGCCGAGCGCGCCAAGCTGCGCGCCGGTTTCGGGATGCTGTTCCAGAGTGCGGCGCTGTGGTCGTCGATGACGATCCTCGAGAACATCTGCCTGCCGCTGGAGCAGCACACCGAGTTCGACGCGGCACAGCGTGAAGCGCGCGCCCGCGAGATGCTGGAGTGGGTCGACCTGAAAGAATTCGCCGACTATTACCCGGCCGACCTGAGCGGCGGCATGAAAAAACGGGCCGGCCTTGCGCGTGCGATCGCGGCCGAACCGCCCTTGCTGTTTCTCGACGAACCCTCGGCCGGCCTCGACCCGATCAGCTCGAAGCGCCTCGACGACCTGGTCCTCGACGTGCGCGAGCGCACCGGCGCGGCCATCGTGTTCGTCAGCCACGAGCTGCCGAGCCTGTTCGCGATCGCCGACTACGGCATCTTTCTCGACGCCGACAGCAAGGTGCCGATCGCCCACGGCGCACCGCGCGACCTGCGCGAAAGCGCCGATCACCCGACCGTGCGCGCCTTCCTGCGACGCGAAGAACCCAAGCCCAGCGCAGAATCAGCGCCTGCCACCACCTCGCCCGCCACCCCCACCCCTGCATGAAACGCAACGCCCTGCTGATCGGAAGTTTTGTGCTCGTCGGGCTGGCGCTGATCGTCGCTTCGGTGCTCTGGCTGAGCGGCAACAGCCTGTTCAAGCGGCACCTCGACGTGATGATCTATTACAAGGACAACGTCTCCGGCCTGTACGTCGGCGCGCCGGTCAACTTCCGCGGCGTGGCGGTCGGGCAGGTCGAAGAGATCGGCATCCAGGTCGACCGCGACTCGCTCAAGGCGCTGGTGCCGGTGCGCATCCAGCTCGCACCCGACGCGCTGCGCTTCACCGGCTCGAAAGACACGCCGCTCGATTTGCAGACCCTGGTGCAGCGCGGGCTGCGCGCACGGCTCGCATCACAGAGTTTTGTCACCGGGCAGAAAGCGATCGAACTCGACTTCGTGCCAAACACGCCCTCCACACTGGCGGGCGACGGCATCAAGCCCGAGATCCCGGCGATCGCCGACCGCTTCGGCAACCTGATCGACCAGGTGGCCGAGCTGCCGCTGCGCGACACGGTGCAGGACATCCGCGATACCGTGAAAGAACTGCGCGGCACGCTGGTCTCGGTGCAGCACGCGCTCGACGGCGCGCAGACCGTGCTCGCCAGCACGGCGAAGGAGCTGGCGCAGACCGGTACCGAGTCGCGCCTCACGCTGAAGGTGGCTGCCGACGCGATCCGCCAGGTGCAGAGCAACTCGGCCGCGACGCTCGCCTCGATCACGCAGCTGTCGGAGACAGCGCGCAACACCGTGGTCGGCGTGCAACCCGACCTGCAGCGCACGCTCGCCGGCACGCGCGAAGCGGCCGAGTCGGCGCGCCTGGCGATGAACCGCGTGGCCGAGCTGACGGCGCCGAATGCTTCGCTGCGCGCCGACCTGGACGCCGCCGTGCGCGACCTGGCGCAAGCCGCGCGCGGCCTGCGCGACTGGAGCGAGCTGTTGGAAGAAAAACCGAACGCGATCATCTTCGGGAACAAACGCGAATGAACGTCTTGAAGTTTTGGGTGGCGCCGTTGCTGGCCGCCGGTTTGCTGGCCGCGTGTGCATCGCCGTCGCCGGCGCCGGTGCTGTTGACGCTGCCGCCAGCCGCGGCGCCGCTGGCGAGTGCCGCGCCGGGCAACGCGGCGGCGTCGCCCCTGCTCGCGGTGCGGCGTGTCAACATCCCCGAGTACCTGGTCTCGCGCCGTGTGCGCTACCGCGCCGATGCGAGTACGCTGGCTGAATGGCCCAACACCTTCTGGGCCGAGCGCATCGAGATCGGCGTGTCGCGCGAGTTCGTCTCGGCCTTGCGCCAGCAGCTGCCCGGCTGGGCGCTGTGCGACACGAACTGCGGCGACGCGGTACCGGCGCTCTCGCTGCAAGTCGATCTGCTGCCGATGGATTTTGTGCGCAGCGCTGGGCGCCTGCAGGCCCGCGCGCGCATCGTGCTGAGCACCGGCAGCGTGCCACCGCGCGAGCTGAAGACACAGGAACTGAGCTACGACCTGCCGGCCGGCGGTGACACCGCGCAAGCGCATGCGCAGGCGATCAGCCAGTTGCTCCGGCAGGTGGCGCAGGCCGTCGCGCCCACGGTTCGCGACGCACCGCGCTGAAACACGCCAACACCGGCACACTACCGGCGCCGCGGTTTCCGAAAAGCGCGCATTCATGCTGTTCGATCGCCCCTTCCGCAACGCCCTGTGCCGGTTCAGGGCCGTGGTGTTGTTGTGCACGCAGCTGGCGGGTTCAGCCTTTGCCTGCCCCGGCCCGCAAGCCATGACACGGTCGTGATGCCCGACTGACCTGGGCGCGTCTGTAGCCGACCCCCACTGAAGCGGCGCGTCAGCGCCCGTGCACGCTGCCTGCGCGGTGGCGCGCGGGCGGCGCGGAATCGCCCGACAAGGCCAGCACGATGCCACAAGCCGCGTGGGGTCGGGCCTGGCCACAAGCCCGGCGCAGAGTCTCAAGCTGGCGCTCGAGAAGCTGCAGCGCGGCCAGCCGTTCGCGCACATGCACCAGGTGTTCGTCGACCACCGCGTCCACCGGCGAACAATCGCTCGCCGGG
>JAYVTD010000312.1:0-4319 GCA_043774765.1 Rhizobacter sp.
GGCCTGTGCGCGTGGTGGGTGGTGGCGGTGGTCGGCTTCTTCTCGCTGCCCAGCTCCAAGCTGGTCGGCTACGTGCTGCCGGCCGTTGCGCCCTGGTGCGTGCTGCTCGCGCTGCCGATCGTGCAGGGCCGCGGCCGCGCCTGGGTCTGGGTGATGGGCGTGTCGGCCGTGGTCTGCGTGGCCATCGTCGCCGCTTTCGCTTGGGCAGCGCCGAAGTCGAACCGCGCCGCAGCGCTGGCGCTGGCCGCACAGATGGCGCCGGCCGACCATGTGGTCATGGTCAACGAATACCTCTACGACCTGCCCTACTACACGCGCCTGAAGGCGCCCGTGATCATCGCCGCCGACTGGGCCGACCCGGCCCTGCCCACACGCGACAACTGGCGCAAGGAAGTGTTCGACGCCGCACGCTTCGCCCCGACGCTTGGGCGCGAGTTGCTGCACCCGCTCCACAAGCTCGACGCCCTGCTGTGCGGCACCGGCACGGTGTGGTTCGTCGTGTCCCCGGGCGATGCGAAACAGGTCGCTGCGCTCGCCGGAGTGACCCGCACGTTTGCCGATGGCCGCACCGAGCTCTGGCGCGCCACGCTGCGCGCCTGCCCCTGAAACGCCGCGCCCGCATGCAGCACTTCATCCGCTACACCGCCGTCGGCGCGATCGCCACCGCCTTGCACTACGCGCTGCTGGTGCTGTGCGTGGAACGCTTCGGCTGGCCGGCGTGGCTGGCTTCGGGCTTCGGCGCGGTGGCGGGCGCGCAACTCGCCTATGCAGGCAACCGCTGGTTCACCTTCGCGCACCGCGGCGACGTGCGCGCCTCGTGGCCACGCTTTCAGGCCACGGCGCTGATCGGTGCGCTGATCGGCATGGCGGTGGTGGCGCTCGCAGTGCGGCTCGGCCTGCACTACGTGCTGGCGCAGGTGCTCGCCACCGGCCTGAGCCTGGTGCTGACCTTCGCCATCAACCGGGTCTGGACCTTTCGCTGAAGCGCGTGCCGATTCAGCGCTGGGCGGCCGGCGCCGCGCCACCCAGCCAGACGCGCCCGAGCGTGACCTTGGCCGCGGCCAGGTCCTGCGCAAAAGCATGGCTGCCGAGGTAGGCGATTTCTCGCGCCCGCGCTGCGGCGATCGCGTCGGGCGGGTCGCCGGCCGCCTTGTCACCGGGGTGGCAGAACAGCAGGCCGCCTTCGCGCGGCAGCGCGGCGAGCCAGGCCTGCATCAAGGCGCGGTAGTTCGGGTCGACGAAGTCATAGGCCCCGAGCAGCGCCGGGTTGTGCAGCAGCACGCGCTGCCCGAGTTCGCGCGCCAAAGCACGGCCGCCGGTGTGTTCGATCAACCAGCGCTTGAGGCCCGAACCGGGGCCGAGCACGCGACCGGTGTTGCGCAGCGCGGGCAGCGGCTGCACGTGTTCGACCATGTCGAGAATGATGCCGCGCAGCACCGGCAGGTGGTGCACGTGTTGGTGCCCGTCGATGTACCTCGGTGCCACGCCGGTGGCGGCGCGAAAGGCTGCGAGCTGCGCGTGCACTTCGCTGCGCAGCTCGGCGCGTGGCAGCAGCCCGAGGTGGGCGCGCACGATCAATACCGGCAGCGCCGGCAAGCGCGGCCACAGCTTCGCGAGCCGCGAGCTCAGCGGCCGGCCTTCGGTGAGGTTGATGTGCAGGCCCGTGTCGACCGACGCCGGCAGCGTTGCCAGCAGTGGTGCGCTGGCTTCCCAATGCGGCGAATTGGTGATGCACGAGATCGCGGTCAGGCGCTGCGCCTGAGCCAGCCGCGCAATGCCGGCCGAGATGCCGGGCGCCAGGCCGAAATCGTCGGCGCACAGGCCCAGCGTACGCGCGGTCGCCGGCTCGTGCGCCTTCATGCCTGCGGTTCGCCCGCGGCCACGATCGCACCGCGACCGGCCTCGAGGCCGACGACGTAGACGGGGCGCTGCTTGACCTCGTCGAAGATGCGGCCCACGTATTCGCCGAGGATGCCGATCGAGAGCAACTGCACGCCACTGAGAAACGCCATGCCGGCGACGAGCGTCGCCCAGCCGGGCACGTCGGTGCCATAGATGAAATGTTTGATCACGATCCAGGCGCCAAAGCCGAGTGCGAGCAGCGCGATCAGCACACCGAGCCCACTCCACAGGCGCAGCGGCGCGTTGGTGAACGCGGTGACCCCCGTCATGGCCAGCCGAGTCAGGCGGCGCACCGAGAATGTGGTGGTGCCGGAGAGGCGCTCGTTCGGCACATAGGGAATGATCACGTTGTGGAAGCCGACCCAGGCGTACAGGCCTTTCATGAAGCGGTTGCGCTCGGGCAGCGACTTGAGCGCGTCGACGACGCGCCGGTCCATCAGTCTGAAGTCGCCGGCGTCGACCGGGATCTGCACTCCAGAGTTGCGGTTGACCAGGGCGTAGAACAGCGCTGTGCCGAGCCGCTTGGCCAGGCCTTCGTCGGCGCGGGAAGCGCGCGCGGCACACACCATGTCGGCCCCGGCGACCCACGCGGCGAGCATCTCGGGCACGAGCGACGCGGGGTGCTGCAGGTCGGCGTCCATCAGCAGCACGACTTCGCCCGCGGCGCGGTCGATGCCGGCGGTGAGTGCCGCTTCCTTGCCGAAGTTGCGCGACAGGCGCACATAGCGCACGCCGGGGCGCACGAGCCAGGGCGCCATCGCGGCCGGGGTGGTGTCGCGGCTGCCGTCGTCGACGACGATGACCTCCCAGTGGTCGGTCAGCGCCGCGAGCTGGGCCGTCAGGCTGGCCAGCATCGGATCGAGGTTGGCCGCTTCGTTGTAGGCGGGCACCACGCAACTCATGGCGGGGCGCGGGTGGCGAGGGGCTTCGGTCATGGGTGCGGTGGAGCCGGAGGGCTCGACTTTACGCTGCGCGGCACGAGCACCAGCGCATGAGGGCACGAACGACGTTGCGTGGGGCCTGATCGCCGCGCACCTCTGATCTCAGCCCTGATGCCACACCACCGGCTTGTGCGCTGAAGACCAGCGCTCGAACAATGGGCCGTAGACCTCTTCGATGCGGTTGCGCTTGACCTTGAAGGTCGGCGTGATGAAGCCGTTTTCGACCGTCCACGGGTTGCTCACCACGACCAGGCAGTCGAGCTGCTCGTGCGGGTCGAGCCGCGCGTTGATCGCGTCGAGGTGGGCCGAGAGCGACACCTCCATCACCTGGCGCTGCGTGGCGTCGCCGGCGCGCTGCGCGGCTTCGGCGTTGAGCATCACGATGCCCAGCGGCTGGCCGAGGTTGGCGCCGGTGACGACGCAGGCTTCGACGGCGCCGTTCATCACCAACTTGTCTTCGATGTGGGCCGGCGACACGTACTTGCCCTTGCTGGTTTTGAACAGGTCTTTCACGCGGCCGGTGATCATCAGGTTGCCTTCGGCGTCGAGCTTTCCCTTGTCACCGGTGTGCAGCCAGCCGTCGGCGGTGAAGGCGTCGCGCGTCAGCTCGGGTTCCTTGTAATAGCCGAGCATCACGCCGGGGCTCGTCATCTGGATCTCGCCGGTCTGCGGGTCGATGCGGCTCTGCACGCCGTCGTAGTTCTGCCCGACCGTGCCGGGCCGCTGCACTCCGGGCAGGGTGGCCTGCGAGACGCCGCAGTTCTCGGTCATGCCGTAGACCTCGATGATCGGCAGGCCGAGGTTCGCGTACCAGTTCAGCAGCTCGGGCGGCATGGGCGCGGCGCCGCCGGCCGCGAACTCGCATTCCTGCAGGCCGAGCGCGGTGAGGATCTTCTTGCGCACGATGCCACGCAGGATCGGGATCTTCAGCAGCTGCTTCAGTTTTTCGGGCGGCATCTTCGCGCTCACGCCCTGCTGGAACTTGACCCACAGGCGCGGCACCGAGAACAGCACGGTCGGCCGCGCACGCTGCAGGTCTTTCGTGAACGTCTCCAGGCTCTCGGCGAAGAACACATGCAGGCTGGTCGCCAGCAGGCCGTGCTCGACCAGCGTGCGCTCGGCCACGTGGGCCAGCGGCAGGTAGCTCAGGATGCGCGCCTCGCGGTTGATCGGCACACGCTTGAGCGCCGCGCCGATCGACCAGCCGAAGGTGGCGAAGCTGTGCATCACGCCCTTGGGCATGCCGGTCGTGCCCGAGGTGTACATGATGGTCGCGAGCTCGTTGGCGTCGCGTACCGGGCTGCCGGCGAGCGGCGGCGTGGCTTTGACGATGCTTTCCCACGTGGTGTACGGGTTGGGCGGCGACAGCGGCGTGCTGATGCAGGGCAGCTCGGCCGGGATGCCGGTTTTCATCGCGTCCCAGCCGTCGAGCTTGCCGACGAACAGCAGCTTCGATTCGCTGTGCACGAGGATCTG
>JAYVTD010000313.1:0-3942 GCA_043774765.1 Rhizobacter sp.
GCCGTGATCGAACGACGAAACGATTTGATTTTCATGAGAGCCCGACACCCGACGCTGGGCCTCAAAGTGTAGGGGTCGCAGATAGCCCGCGAGCGCGAAGGAATACCGCTGCGCCACCCCCGTTTGTACGCGGATGTAAAGCCGGCAGGCAGCAAAAAACCCGCTCGAAAGCGGGTTTTGCCGGGTCGGTGTCTGAAGCGCCCTACTTCGCGACCACGCGCACCATCTCGAGCACCTTGTTCGAGTAGCCCCATTCGTTGTCGTACCAGGACACGACCTTCACGAAGGTGCTGTCGAGCGCGATGCCGGCGTCGGCGTCGAACACCGAGGTCATTGCCTCGCCGCGGAAATCGGTCGACACGACCTTGTCTTCGGTGTAGCCGAGCACGCCCTTCATCGCGCCTTCCGACTGCGCCTTCATCTCGGCGCAGATCTCCTTGTAGCTGGCTTCCCTGACCAGCTCGACGGTCAGGTCGATCACCGACACGTCAGAGGTCGGCACGCGGAACGACATGCCGGTCAGCTTCTTGTTCAGCTCGGGGATCACCACGCCCACGGCCTTGGCCGCGCCGGTGCTCGAAGGGATGATGTTTTCCAGAATGCCGCGGCCGCCGCGCCAGTCTTTGTTGCTCGGGCCGTCAACCGTCTTCTGCGTGGCGGTGGTGGCGTGCACGGTCGTCATCAGGCCACGCTTGATGCCCCACTTGTCGTTGAGCACCTTGGCCACCGGTGCCAGGCAGTTGGTGGTGCAAGAAGCATTCGAGATGATGGCCTCACCCTTGTAGCTTTTGTGATTGACACCGAACACGAACATCGGCGTGTCGTCTTTCGACGGCGCCGAGAAGATGACCTTCTTCGCGCCGGCGTCGATGTGCTTTTGCCCGGTTTCCTTGGTCAGGAACAGGCCGGTCGCTTCGACGACGATGTGTGCACCGACCTCGTTCCACTTTAGGTTGCCCGGGTCGCGCTCTTGCGTCAGGCGGATCTTCTTGCCGTTCACGATCAGCGTGTTGCCGTCGACCGCGATCGTGCCCTTGAAGCGGCCGTGCACCGAGTCGTACTGCAGCATGTAGGCCAGGTACTCGGGCTCGAGCAGGTCGTTGATGCCGACGACTTCGATCTCGCCGAAGTTCTGCACGGCGGCGCGAAACACCATGCGCCCGATGCGGCCGAAGCCGTTGATGCCGATCTTGATGGTCATGTGAACTCTCCTGATTACTTGGACAAAACCTTGCGAACCGTGGCCACCACGTTCTCTGCCGTGAAGCCGAAGTGCTTGAACAATGCCGGCGCCGGCGCCGACTCGCCATAGGTGTCGATGCCGACGACCGCAGCGCAGCCGTATTTCCACCAGCCGTCGGTCACGCCCATCTCGACTGCGATGCGCGGCACGCCCTTGGGCAATACGCTGTTCTTGTACGCCGCCGGCTGGCGGTCGAAAACGTTGGTCGACGGCATCGAGACCACGCGCACCGCGATGCCGCTCTTGCCGAGCTGCTGCTGCGCGTGCAGCGCAAGCTGCACTTCGGAGCCGGTCGCGATGATCACGGCCTGGGCCTTTTTCTTCAGCCCCACCTCGCTCGGCTCGGCCAGCACGTAGGCACCTTTGGAGATTTGATCGAGCGACGACTTGGGCGCGTACGGCAGGTTCTGGCGCGACAGCAGCAGCGCGCTCGGACGGCTCTTGCTCTCGATCGCGCAGGCCCAGGCCACCACCGTCTCTGCGGTGTCGCACGGGCGCCAGACGTCGAGCCCCGGGATCAGCCGCAGCGACGCCGCGTGTTCGATGCTCTGGTGCGTGGGCCCGTCTTCACCGAGGCCGATGCTGTCGTGCGTGAAGACGTGGATCACGCGCTGTTTCATCAGCGCGGCCATGCGGATCGCGTTGCGGCTGTAGTCGCTGAAGGTGAGGAAGGTGCCGCCGTAGGGAATGAGCCCGCCGTGCAGCGCCATGCCGTTCATGATGGCCGCCATGCCGAACTCGCGCACGCCGTAGTTGATGTGGCGGCCGCCGTTGCTGCTGGCGTCGGCGTCCAAGCGAAAGGCCGGTGTGCTGCTGGTGTTGGTGAGGTTCGAGCCGGTCAGGTCGGCGCTGCCGCCGAGCAGCTCAGGCAGCGTCTTCGTGAAGGCTTCGAGCGCGATCTGGCTGGCCTTGCGGCTGGCGACGGTCTCGGCCTTGGTGTGCGCGGAGACAGTGGCGTCGACGGCCGATTGCGCCCAGCCCTTGGGCAGCTCGCCGTCCATGCGGCGCACGAATTCGAGCGCGAGTTCGGGGTGGGCCTTGGCGTAGGCCTCGAAGGCGGCGACCCAGCGGGTTTCGGCCGCGAGGCCGCTTTCGCGCGCGTCCCACAGCGCGTAGGCCGGCTCGGGGATCACGAAGGCTTCGCTGTCCCAGCCGAGCGCTTCGCGCGTGAGCTTGATCTCTTCCACGCCGAGCGCTTCACCGTGCGCCTTGGCGGTGCCGGCGCGGTTCGGCGAGCCCTTGCCGATGGTGGTCTTGCAGCAGATCAGCGTGGGCTTGTCGAGGCCCTTCGCGGCGGCGATGGCGGCAGAAACCGCCGCCGCGTCTTGGCCGTCGATGCCAGGGATCACGTGCCAGCCATAGGCCTCGAAACGCTTCGGCGTGTCGTCGATGAACCAGGGCCCGACCTTGCCGTCGATCGAGATGCCGTTGTCGTCGTACAGCGCGATCAGCTTCGAGAGTTTCCACGCGCCGGCCAGCGCGCAGGCTTCGTGGCTGATGCCTTCCATCAGGCAGCCGTCGCCGAGGAAAACGTAGGTGTGGTGGTCGACGATCGCATGGCCGTCGCGGTTGAATTCTTTCGCGAGCAGCTTTTCCGACAAGGCCATGCCGACCGCGTTGGCGAGGCCCTGGCCGAGCGGGCCGGTGGTGGTTTCAACCCCCGGCGTCAGGCCGTGTTCGGGGTGGCCCGGCGTCTTGCTGTGCAGCTGGCGGAAGTTGCGCAGTTCGCTCACGGCCAAGTCGTAGCCCGTGAGGTGCAAGAGCGCGTAAAGAATCATCGACGCGTGGCCGTTCGAGAGCACGAATCGATCCCGGTTGGCCCACAGTGGGTGGCCAGGGTTGTGCTGCAGGTGCTGGCCCCACAGGGCCACCGCCATCTCGGCCATGCCCATCGGCGCGCCGGGGTGGCCGGAGTTGGCCTGCTGCACGGCGTCCATCGCCAGGGCGCGGATCGCGTTGGCCATGAGGGTCGATTGACCCTGGGAAAGGGTGGAGGTCGTGGCCATGCGCGTGCGGTGTTCGGGTTGGGCGGGAGCGCCATTTTAGGGTCCCGCCTCCGATGCGGCGGATTCGGCCTGCCGGGGCGGGCCGGATAATTCGGCGCATGCAAGGATTGCACCTCACCGCCGACCTGCGCGGCTGCCCCGCCGGGCGCAGCGTGATGCTCGACCCCAGCGCGCTGCGCGAAGCCTGCCTGGCCGCCGTGCGACGCGCCGGCCTGGCGCCGGTGGGCGAGCTGTTTCACTGTTTCGCGCCGGCACCCGGTGCCGATGCGGCGGCCCCGGTCGGCATCACCGGCGTGGTGCTGCTGGCCGAGTCGCACCTGGCGGTGCACACCTGGCCCGAACTGGCCAGCGTCACGCTCGACGTCTACGTGTGCAACCTCGGCAGCGACAACTCCGCAAAAGCGTATGCGCTGATGGCGGCGCTGCTCGATGCCTTCGAGCCCGGGCAAATCGAGCAGCACGCGCTGCAACGCGGGCGGGTCGCGCTTCAGGCTTGATCTGGCGCAAGCGCCGGCGCGGCGGGCGGTGCGACGCTTGGGGCAGCACCCACGCCGGAGACTGCGCATGCACCACACCGCCCTGACCATCATCCGTGATGAGCACAACGCCCTGGCCGCCATGCTGCGCTCGCTGTCGATGCTGCTGGCCGAATACCGCCGCAAAGGCCAGCTGCCCGACTTCAGCGTGCTGCGC
>JAYVTD010000314.1:0-7170 GCA_043774765.1 Rhizobacter sp.
GAGTTGCCGCGCTGGTTCGACGCCCACGGCTGGTCGGTCTTGCAGGCCGAGCCGAACAGCTTCGACGCGCCGAATGGCACCGTCAAGCGCTTCACGACGGTGGTGGCGCAGCGCCCCATGTAAGCCCGCGCCATGCACCCGATCGGCGCTCAGTGCCGGTGCGCGTGGTGCTCGTCGGGCACGTGAGGGTGTGCGTGTTCGACAGGCTCGTGCCGATGCCCATGGCTGTGGGTCGAGCGCGGCATCGGTTCGTGGTGATGCGTGTGGTGCCCGTCGCCGTGGTCGTGCGCATGTTCGTGTTCCACGGGGTCGTGCGCGTGCCTGTGACCGTGCGTCTCCATGATGTGCAGCACGATGCCGCTGATCATCAGCGCGGCGCCCGCGAGCATCCAGACGCTGCCGCTGCGCTCACCGAGTATGAACGCGAACACCGCGCCCACGAAGGGCGCAAAAGCGAACACCGAGCCAGTGCGCGCGGCACCGAAAGCCCGCTGCGCCAGCAGGTAGAAGCGCAGGCTCAGCCCGTAGCCGGTGGCGCCGACCAGCACCAGGGCGGCGGCCGGCGCGAGTGCAGGTACGGGCTCGCCGAACGCCACGGCGAGCACGCTGGTGGCGAGTGCGCCGAGCGCGCCCTTGAACAGCACCACCTGCCCCGGGTCGCGGTCAGCGACCGCACGCGACAAGGTGTTGTCCACGCCCCAGGCCGCGGTGGCCACCAGCACCGCGAGCAGCCCGAGCAGCTGACTCCCGCCCGAGCCAGCATGTTCGAGCACGAGCAGCATGCCGCCGAGCGTGAGCAAAGCCATCGCCACGATGACACGCCGGTCCAGCGACTCGTGGTACCAGAGCCGGGCCAGCACCGCCGTGAACACGGCTTCGAGCGTCAGCATCAGTGAGGCAGTGGCACCGCTGGTGCGCTGCAGACCCCAGGCCAGCGCCACCGGGCCGATGACCGCGCCGAACAAGGCCATCCAGGCGATGCGCTGTGCGTCGGCGCGGTGCACGCGCGCTTCGCGCTCGATGGGCCGGCGCAGCAGCGCGCCTATCAGCGCCGCGCCGGCATACAACAGCGCGGCGGTGGAGAAGCTGCCGACGCCCAGGCCGAAGCGCTGGACCAGCGGCGTGCTGATGCCGAACAGCACGGCCGCTGCCAAGGCTATCAGGCCGCCGCGGAGGGCGGGCAAAGAGTGGGCTGCGGTCACGTTGTCAACGGACCGGCGTTCCGCCAACGATCCCGGCCGGCGCCGTCGCGACGAAAAATGCGAAGGTCTTGAACAGTTCCATGGTCGGATTGTGCGCAGCTGTGCTGCCGAAATATCCGCTTGACTCTATAGCGACTCCAGGGTTCTTAATCGCGGCTGACGATTGCATGGACCGCCGATGAACGCCCGAGACAAGACCCACGTCAACAGCGCCGCCCCACCCCGGCCAGCGACGCCTGCGGTGGTTGCTGCGCGGCACCGGCGGCAGCCTTGCCCGCTGTGCCCCCCGTGCCCGCCGGCAAGGCGAAGGCGCGGTTCCGGGTGGCCACGATGGACTGCGCGGTCGAAGAGTCCGAGATCCGGCGCGCCGTGGCTGGCATCGACGGCATTCGGTCGATGAACTTCCGGCTCGGCGAAAGAACCTTCGCGCTCGATGCCGAGCCTGCCGTCGTCGAACAGGCCCTCGCCGCGATCCGCAAGGCCGGCTTCGACCCGCAGCCCGTGGCCTCTGGCGAAGGCAGCGTGCCCGCCGCAGCCCACGGCAGCGACGACGGGCACGACCACGGCGTCGACAGCGCTGGCCTGAAGCGCCTGGGCATCGCGCTCGCGGTGGCCGTCGGTGCCGAGGCCGTGGGTTTCTGGGCCCCCGACACGCGCGTCTGGCAAGGCGCGGGCCTGGCGATCGCGGCGCTGGCGATCTGGCTCGCCGGCATCGACGTCTACAAGAAGGGCCTGACCGCGCTGCGCCACGGCCGCCTGAACATCAACGCGTTGATGACGGTGGCGGTCACCGGCGCTTTCGTGATCGGCCAGTGGCCCGAAGCGGCGATGGTGATGGTGCTGTACGCGATCGCCGAGGCGATCGAAGCGAAAGCGGTCGACCGAGCCCGCAACGCCATCAAGGGCCTGCTCGCGCTGGCGCCTG
This sequence comes from Rhizobacter sp., assembly GCA_043774765.1. GTDB lineage: Bacteria > Pseudomonadota > Gammaproteobacteria > Burkholderiales > Burkholderiaceae_C > LMDS01. The sequence continues at coordinate 2,128 of JAYVTD010000314.1, forward strand.
AAGAGGCGGCGGTGCGCCAGGCCGACGGCTCCTGGCTGACCGTGCCGGTGGCCGACGTGGCCCTGAACGCGGTGGTGCGGGTGCGGCCCGGCGAGCGCGTGCCGATGGACGGCACGATCACCGCCGGCAGCACCAGCATCGACCAGGCACCGGTCACGGGCGAGAGCATTCCGGTCGACAAAGTGGTGGGCGACCCGGTGTTCGCCGCCACCATCAACGCGACCGGCAGCTTCGAGTTTCAGGTTACCGCACCGGCCTCGAACTCGACGCTGGCCCGCATCATCCACGCGGTCGAAGAAGCGCAGGGCACACGCGCACCGACGCAAGGCTTCGTCGACCGCTTCGCGGCGGTCTACACGCCGAGTGTCTTCGTGTTCGCGCTCGCGGTGGCGCTGGCCGGCCCCTGGGCCTTCGACTGGACATGGCTGCAGGCGCTCTACAAGGCGCTGGTGCTGCTCGTCATCGCCTGCCCGTGCGCACTGGTGATCTCGACCCCGGTCACCGTGGTCAGCGGCCTGGCGGCCGCGGCGCGCCGCGGCATCCTGATCAAGGGCGGTGTGTACCTGGAAGAAGCGCGCAAGCTCAAAGCCATCGCGCTCGACAAGACCGGCACCATCACCGGAGGCAAACCCAGGCTCGTGGCCTGGGAAGCGTTGAACGCCGGTGACGCTGCGCAGGCCGAGGCGGTGGCCGCGGCGCTGGCCGGCGAGTCGGACCACCCGGTCTCGCGCGCGATCGCACAAGGCCTGGCTGCCACGACGAGAACGATTGTCGGCTTTCAGGCACTGGCAGGGCGTGGCGTTCAGGCCGAGGTCGACGGCGTGCCCCACGTGCTCGGCAACCACCGCCTGATTGAAGAGCGCGGCCAGTGTTCACCGACGCTCGAGGTCTTGCTCAAGGTCCACGAAGAAGCTGGCCGCACGGTGACCTTGCTGGCATCACCGGCCGGTGTGCTGGCCTTGTTCGCGGTGGCCGACACCATCAAGCCGTCGTCGCGCGAAGCGGTCGCCGAACTCAAGGCGCTCGGCATCACACCGGTAATGCTGACCGGGGACAACCAGGCCATCGCCAGCGCCATCGCGCACGAAGCCGGCATCGACGAAGCGCGCGGTAACCTGTTGCCCGAAGACAAGCTCGCCGCCATCAAGGCCCTGCAGGCTCAGCACGGCCCAACCGCGATGACCGGCGACGGCATCAACGACGCGCCCGCGCTGGCGCAGGCCGACATCGGCGTGGCGATGGGCGCGGCCGGCACCGACACCGCGATGGAAGTGGCCGACGTGGTCGTGATGAACGACGACTTGCGTCGCATCGCCGACACCGTGCGCCTCTCGCAGGCCACCCACGCGGTGCTGTGGCAGAACATCAGTCTCGCGCTCGGCATCAAGGCGGTGTTCCTGGTGCTGGCCCTGTTCGGAAATGCGTCGATGTGGATGGCGGTGTTCGCCGACATGGGCGCGAGCCTGCTGGTGGTGGCCAACGGCTTGCGGCTGCTGCGCAAATGAACGGCTTGCCGAACCACCGCCTGACGCCGCGTGTCACCGCCTTCGACGCAGCGATGCGTGAGAGTGATCAGCGCCGCACGCGACGCACGCGAGATGCGTGGCCAGCTGCTGCGCATCGCGCTCACGCCGCTGGGCCACCTGACCGGGCGGCTGCCAGCGGGCAACATCGGAACCACGAGGGTCGGTGCTTTGAAGCACCCAACGAAAGGCTTTTCATGAACACCACCCGCCGTGGCTTCCTCACGTCTCTGGCGCTGGGTCTGCTGGCGGCACCTGCGCTGCTGCGCGCCGCCACCGATCACGGCGCCGAAGGCCCGTATTCGACGCTCGCCAAGCCGTTGCCGACGGCGGTGCCCGGCAAGATCGAGGTGATCGAATTCCTCTGGTACGGCTGCCCGCATTGCGCCAAGGTCGAACCCTTCGTCGAGGCGTGGGCGAAGAAGCTGCCGCCCGACGTGGCGTTCCGGCGCGAGCACATCGTGTGGGACGCCCGGCCAGAAACGCTGGCGCACGCGCGCGCTTTCATCACGCTGCGATCGCTGGGCCTCATCGAGCGGCACCAGCAGGCGATGTTCGACGCGGTGCAGAAGGAGCGCATCGACTTTCGCAACGAGCGCGCCGTGTTCGACTGGGCCGGCAAGCGTGGCATCGATCGGGCCAAGTTCGAGGCAATGTACAAGTCCTTCGGCATGCAGTCGCAGCTCGCACGCCTGCAGTCGCTGACCAGCACCTACCGCATCGACGGCGTGCCGACCTTCATCGTCAATGGCAAGTACAGCACCGAACCGCACCGGGCCGGTGGTGAGCGCCAGGTTCTCGAAGTGGTCGATGGGCTCGTCGAGCGCGAGCGGGCGGCGGCGAAGCGTTGACGACAGCGCGGGCGCCCGGCCCGTGTGACCGGCTGCGTGGCTTCCTTACTTCAGCGTGAAGCGTGCCGAGACCGCGGGCTTGCCGTGGTCGCTGACGTGAATCACCATCAGCTCGGGCTTGGCCACCAGTTCGAGGTCGCCAGCCTTGGTTTCGATGACGACACCGCCGTGTTTCGGGGCGTGGTCTTCCGCCGCCGAGGCGGGCAGTGCGATGGCGAATGCAATTAAAAGGGGAGCGAAAAGTCGGTTCATGGGGAGTCCTTTGGCGCGCTGAACAAATGTTTGACGAACGATTCTGTGAATTGCGATCGCCTGCACGACTTCGGTGACCGTGATCCAGCCGGCGACCGCTTGCCCGGTGTGGGCCGATGTCTTGAGGGCTGCCACGATGGCATCGACCTCGTTGTCTTCGCACAGCATTTCGAGCTTGTATTCGTTCACGACCTCGTCGCCGAGGTCCATCGAGAAGTGTTGTTCGCCGCTGTCGAGCGGCAGCAGCGAGCCCTTCACGACGTAGACGGCGAGGTTGTGCCGGCGGCCGGCGCGCGCGCTGCCCCAGGCCGGGCAGTCTTTCAGCGCCGCGATCACGTCGGCGACGCGGCTGCGGTGAACATAGGCTTTGACTTCTTTCATGGGGTCTCCTCGGCAAGGGCTGGGGGCGGGGCGTTTTCGGCTTCTTCGGCCTGACTGCGCGCGAGCTGCCTCGCCTCGGCGCGCGCTTCCGACCATTCGTAGAACAGCGGCAACAGCAGCAGCGTCAGCAAAGTCGAGGTGATCAGGCCGCCGACCACCACGGTGGCGAGCGGGCGCTGCGTTTCGGCGCCCACGCCGGACGAGATCAACATCGGCACCAGGCCGAGGATCGCAACCGACGCCGTCATCAGCACCGGCCTCAGCCGCATCGCCGCACCCTGCCGCACCGCATCGCGGATCGCCAGGCCGCGCCGTCTCAAATCGTTCAGGAAGGTCACCATCACGATGCCGTTCAACGTCGCGACCCCGAACACCGCGATGAAGCCGATGGCCGACGGCACCGACAGGTACTGCCCGGTCGCGAACAAACCGACGATGCCGCCGATGATCGCGAACGGCACGTTGGCGATGATCAGCGTGGCGTGGCGCACCGAATTGAACGCGGTGTAGAGCAGGATGAAGATCAACCCGATCGTCAGCGGCACGATCACCGCGAGCCGCGCCATCGCACGCTGCTGGTTTTCGAACGCGCCGCCCCATTCGACCCAGTAGCCGGTTGGCAGCTTCACCTTCGCGGCGATGGCCGTGTTGGCGTCTTTCACGAAGCTGTCGATGTCGCGGCCCTGCACGTCCATCTGCAGCACGGCGTAGCGCTGCAGCGCTTCACGCCGCACGAAGGTGTAGCCCTCGTCGAGCTCGATGCTGGCCACGCTCGAGAACGGCACGATCGCGCCTTCTGCGGTGCGGATCGGGATCGCCGCGATGGCGGCCGGGCTGCTGCGGAATTCATCCGCCAGCCGCACCGCGATGTCGAAGCGGCGGGTGCCGTCGATCAGCGTCGACACGGTGCTGCCGCCGACGCCGGCCTGCACGATCTCGAGAATCTCGTCGGCGTTCAGCCCGTATCGCGCCGCGGCGGCGCGGTCGACCTTGATCACCATCTGCGGCTTGCCCTTGTTGGCTTCGGCCGCCAGGTCGGTTACGCCGGGCACGGTGCCGATCACGCCTTTGAGCTGGGCCGAGAGCGTTTCGAGCGTGTCGAGATCGCTGCCGTAGACCTTGAGCGCGAGCGTGGCGCGCACGCCGGAGATCAACTCTTCTACGCGCATCTGGATCGGCTGGGTGGCGCCGAAGACGGCCGTCGGCACTTCGGCCTCCAGGTATTCCTGCATCTCCTTGCCGAGCGCGGCGTAGGACTGTTTCGTCGGCCACTCTTCCTGCGGCTTCATGTCGAGCAGCACTTCCATGTAGTTCACGTCGGCCGTCTCGCCCTTTTCGGCGCGGCCGATCGTGGCCAGCACCGATCGCACGTGTGGGTACTTCTCGCGCAGCTTGGCGTCCATCACGTTGGCCACACGGATCGACTCGTCGAGAGAGGTCGACGGAATGCCGACCACGCGGAACATGATCGCGTCTTCCTGCAGCGTCGGCATGAACTCCTTGCCAAGCAGCGGGAAGAGGGCAAGCGCACCGACGAGCAGCGCCAGCGCCGTACCGACCACGAGCTTCTTGCGGTCGAGTGCCCAGTCGAGCGCCGGCAGGTACAGGCGCTTCGCGCCGCGCACGAGCCAGGTGTCCTTCTCTTCTTTCGGCTTGAGGATCAGGGCCGCGAGCACCGGCACCAGGGTCAGCGAGAGCAGCAGCGAGCCGGCCATCGCGAAGGTGATGGTCAGCGCCATCGGCTTGAACAGCTTGCCCTCCAGCCCGGTCAGCGAGAACAGCGGCAGGAACACGACGATGATGATCAGAATGGCAAACGCGATCGGGTTCGCCACCTCGCGGGCCGCCTCCAGCACCAGGCGCGTGCGGTTGACGGGCTTGCCGGAAGCGCGCGCGTGCGACATCAGCCGGAACGCGTTCTCCACCATCACGACCGCACCGTCGACCATCATGCCGATGCCGATCGCCAGGCCCGACAACGACATCAGGTTGGCCGACATGCCGAAGCGCTGCATCATCACGAAAGCGAACAGCAT
>JAYVTD010000315.1:0-3905 GCA_043774765.1 Rhizobacter sp.
CCATCGTGATGCCGAGCGCAACGCCACGCACCGGGAACAGGCTCTGGGGGTCGGGGGCTTGCAGGTTGACCGGCATGGAAGAAGGCACAGAGTGAAAAGGGTAAGCGGTATTGTATGAACGCGGCTTGCAGCGGGCAGCGCTTTTGCACAAGTTGGCACGCGACCTGCTGACTGTGACCGGCCACACCACAGACACGCGAAACAATCGCCTACCTGTAAGGCCTGCCAGTGGGCAACGTCATGCCTGTGCATTAGAGTCGTCACTCGTAAGCAAAATGCACCACGTGCGTGTCAATCCCTATCTTGCAGGGAGAGCGTGGTTCCAGCCTTGATTCCAGGACACTGAATGCTGCTGCCTTTTTTTACCGATCTGGTGACACGCACCGATGAAGCGCGCCGCGAGTTCGAGACCAACCCCGTCGTTCTGGAAGCCGTGGCCAACGGCATGTCGGTCGAGCGTTATCGCAAGCTGCTGCTCGAGCTGTACCACGTGGTCTGGCACTTCAACCCGGTGTGTGCCGCGGCCGCCAGCCGTGTGCCCGACAGCCACCGCCAGGTGCGCTACTTCCTGTACGAGCACATGCAGGAAGAGTCGGGCCACGAAGAGTGGGTCATGAACGACCTGGAAGCCGTGGGCGTGGCCCACGCCGCCACGAAGGCACACATGGCCGGCGTCCACACGCTAGCGCTCAATGGCTACAACTACTGGTCGGCCGACCGGCGCCATCCGTGCTCGGTGCTGGGCATGATGTATGCCTTGGAGGTCATCGCCTCGGTCTACGGCGGGCCGTTCTCGTCGGCGATCCGCGAATCCTTGCTGCTCGAAGGTGAACGCGGTGTTTCCTTCATCAGCTCGCATGCCACGATGGACGCCGAGCACATGGCCGAGCTTCGCGTGCTGCTCAACACGATCACCGACGATGAAGCGCGCGACGCCATCACCGAATCCACGCTTCTCAACTTCCACCACTTCACCCGCATGTTCGAAGCCGTATGACAGCAGCCTCGCCTTCCGCCCTGACCGCGATGCTGAGCCGCCCGTACCGGTACATCCGGCTCGAATGGAATGACGATCTCGCCGCGCTGCGGGTGCGCACCTGCGTGAAACCGATCCAGTGTTACAGCCTGGCCGCGATGGGCGAATTGCAGCGGGTGTTCTCCGACATCGCCGAAAACGTCGGCCTCGTGAAGCACTTCGTGATGACGTCCGACGTGCCCGGCGTCTTCAACTTCGGCGGCGACCTGTCGCTGTTCGTGCTGCTGATCCGCGCGCGCGATCTCGACTCGTTGCGCATGTACGGCCGGCGCTGTGTCGACCTGGTGTGGTGGATGGAAAACGCCTCGCAGCTCGGCGTGCACACCACCGTGCTGGTGCAGGGCGACACGCTCGGCGGCGGGCTGGAATCGGTGCTGCCATTCCACAAGGTCATCTTCGAGCGCAGCGCGCAGGCCGGCTTCCCCGAGGTGCTGTTCAACCTGTTCCCGGGCATGGGCGCCTGGAACTTCACGATCCGCAAGGCCGGCTTTTCGGTCGCCAACGAAATGATCCTGTCGGGCCGGCTCTACACCGCCGACCAGCTGTTCCGCCGCCATCTGGCCGACGTGGTGGTCGAAGACGGCGAGGGCGAAGCCGCGCTCTCGGCGGTGGTGAATTCGGTGCACCCGCGCCTGCGCGGCACACTCGCTGCACTCGAAGCGCGGCGCGTGGCAGCACCGATCACTTACGAAACGATGATGCAGATCGTCGAGCAGTGGACCGTGACCGCGATGACACTCACCGACCGCGATCTGCGCCTGATGGAGCGCCTCGCACGCGCCCAGGTGCGCAAGGCCGGTGGCGCCGATGAAGGCGCGGTCGAGGCCATCAAGAAGATCGAACTCGACACGGCCTGGGGCGAAGAGCGCACCGGCGTCACCGAGTGGGCCGCATTGGTCTGAGCCTGCCCGGCCAGCCCGCGCTTCACAGCCAGGACCTGAGCAGCTCCCGCAACTGATCGCGGGTATAAGGTTTGGCCAGGTGCGCGTCCATGCCGGCTTCGCGCGAGCGGGCGGCGTCTTCTTCGAAAGCGTTGGCGGTGAGCGCCAGCACCGGCAGGCGCGGCAGGCCGAGCCGCGCCTCGCGCTTGCGGATCTCCTGGGTGGCCGCATACCCATCCATCACCGGCATCTGGCAGTCCATCAGCACCACATCGACCGGCTGCAGTTCCAGCAGTTCGAGCGCCTGAACGCCGTCGCTTGCCTCGAGCACGCTCAAGCCCAGCGACATCAGCACCTCGCGCGCGATCATGCGGTTCACGTCGTTGTCTTCGACCACCAGCACACGGCCGAGCAAGGGCGCCGCGTCGTCGAGCCCGCCCATGGCCGAGTCGGTGGGCGCCGCGTGCTCCGACGAGCGGTCGAGCTCGAGCGACAGTGCAAAGCGGAACCGCGAGCCGCGGCCAGGCTGGGACTTGACGTCGATGTGGCTCCCCATCGCCTCGACGATGCGCTGGCTGATCGCCAGCCCGAGGCCGGTGCCGCCGCGCCGGCGGTTGCGCGTGCCGTCGATCTGGTGAAAAGGCTGGAACAGGTTGGCCAGCGCCCCCGGCTCCATGCCGATGCCGGTGTCGCTGACTTCGAACAAGACACCGGCCCAGCCTTCGGGCACACGTTGCGGGCTGAGCCTGAGCGTGACACCGCCGCGCTCGGTGAACTTGATCGCGTTGCCGACCAGGTTGAGCAGCACCTGCTTGAGACGCTGCGCATCGCCGATAACCCAGTCGTCGACTTCAGGGGCCAGATCGAGCCGCAGCGTCAGCCCCTTGCTTTCGGCATTGGCGCGAAACAGCGCGATCACCGACAGCGCCATCGCGTTCAGCGACATCGGCTGGTACTGCAGGCTGAGCTTGCCGGCTTCGATCTTGGAGTGGTCGAGCACGTCGTTCAGGATCGACATCAGCGAAGCGCCCGACGAGGCCGCGGTGCGCACCAGCCGGCGCTGGTCGACATCGAGCTGCGAGCGGCGCAGCAGGTCGAGCGCGCCCAGCACACCGTTCATCGGGGTGCGGATCTCATGGCTCATCGTCGCCAGGAACTGCGACTTCGCCAAATTGGCCGACTCGGCCAGTTCCTTGGCGCGCTGCAGCGAGACGGTGGCCACATCGGCTTCGTGGCTGTGCAGGATGGCCCGCGACGCGGTAATCTTGAATTCGCGAGATGCGCGGTACACCGTAGCGCCGAAGATCACCGACAGCACGGTCAAGGGCACCGAACGCACGGCCGGGATCGCCAGGCTCGCGATGATCAGCGCACCGAGCTGGATGCCAGCCAGAATGGCGAACGAACGCCCGATCAGCGTCATGAAGAACGCGGCCACCGTGATCGAGCCGAACACCATGGCGACGTACGTGCTCGCGATCGTGCCGGTCAGGGCCGGGTAGATGCCGAGGGTGCCCACGGCCCACATCAGGCCGGCGAGCGCGGCATTGCCTTCGAGCTCCCACTGCAGGCTCTGCGCCGCGCCTTCAGAGAGCGTGCTGTGCCGGGCATTGCGCCTGGAGATCAGCAGCCGCCAGCCCGCCACGGCGACACCCAGCACGCCCGCACTCACGGCGGCGTCGAAACGCCGTGCCGTCACGCCCATCAGCACGATCACCGCGACCGCAGCGAGTAGCAGCAGCACACTGCGCGTAGAGTTGTGGAGCGCGAGCCTGAGCAGTTCGCGCCTGACGCCGGCTTCGGTCGAAGACTCAACAGACATAGGCAACGAGCATACCGTGCTGCACCGTCGTGCGGCAACGGAGTTGCTGGTGCGCTTTCAAGCCAGCCGGCCGTGGCACTGCTTGTACTTCTTGCCGCTGCCGCAGGGGCACGGGTCGTTGCGGCCCACCTTGGGCACGTCATCGGTCGGCAGGCCTGGCGCCGCC
>JAYVTD010000316.1:0-10278 GCA_043774765.1 Rhizobacter sp.
CCATTTTTCAGCTGCGCCCTTCGGCGCTGGCCGTGGCCCTGGCGTTCACGCCCGCCTGGGTTCTCGCGCAAACGCTGCCAACTGCGCCCAGCGTGGTGCAGGGCAGCGCGAACGTCACCCGCCCCGGCGCGGGCCAGATGAACGTGCAGCAGAATTCGCAGAACGTCGTCATCAACTGGCAATCGTTCTCGATCGGCGCGAACGGGCGTGTGGTCTTCAACCAGCCGAATGCGCAATCGGTGGCGCTCAACCGCGTGACCGGCAGCGACCCGTCGGCAATCTTCGGCAGCCTGGCGGCCAACGGCAAGGTGTTTCTCGTCAACCCGAACGGTGTGCTGTTCGGCGCCGGCGCCAGCGTGAACGTGGGCGGCCTCGTGGCGTCGACGCTCAACATTTCCGACACCGATTTCGCGGCCGGCCGCTACAGCTTCACGCGAGGCAACGCTGCGCCGGCGGGCGTGGTCAACGAAGGCAGCCTGCAGGCCGCGCCCGGTGGCGTGATCGCGCTCGTGGGCAGCACCGCCAGCAACCGCGGCACGATCGACGCGCCGCAGGGCACGGCGGCGCTCGCTTCGGGCAAGACCGTCACGCTCGACTTCCAGGGCGACGGCCTCACCCAGCTGCGCGTGACCGAAGCCGACCTGCAAGTGCTGGCCAGCAACACCGGCACGCTCGCTGCCGACGGCGGGCGGGTGCTGATGCTGGCCGACACGACGCAGGCGACCGGCTTCGTCGTCAACCAGGGCGGCATCGTGCGGGCGCGTTCGCTCACGCAAGGGCCGGGCGGCGTGCTGATCGCCGGCGGTGCAGGTGATGTGTCGGTCACCGGCAGCGTCGACACGCGTGGCAGTACCGGCCAGCGCGGCGCCGACGTGACGGTCAGCGGGCGCAACGTCGGCCTGCTTGAGGCCGGGCGCATCGACGCCAGTGGCGATCACGGCGGCGCGCATGTCGAACTCGTCGCGACGGCTGCAAACGGGCAGGGTGGTGTCGTCGCGGTGGCGCGCGATGCGCAGATCGCTGTCGATGCCGGCACACAAGGCAACGGCGGGCGCATCGACCTGACCGGGGGTAGCACCCGCGCGCTCGGCAGCTTCTCGGCGCGCGGCGGTGTAATCGCCGGCGACGGCGGGCTCGTCAAGATCACGGTGAGCGGCGGAGTCGACATCGCCGGCGCGCGTGTCGACGCCAGCGCCGCGCACGGCAAGGCCGGCACCTTCAATATCGACCCGTTCGACGTGACGATCGTCGACTTCAACACGACGGCTCCGATCACGCCGGTCCCGGTGGCCAGCCCGTTTGTGGCGGTTGCAGACACCTTCCTGAGCACACGTGACATCAACGCCACTCTCGATGCCGGCACCAACCTGACGATCACCACGGGGGCCAGCGCCACCGGCCAGGGCGGCACCATCCACTTCGGCCTGACGCCGCCGATCGTCTTCGGCGCCGGTACCCTCGGCCCCAACGCCAACATCGTGCGCAGTGTCGGCGCGGCGCCGGTCACCCTGCGCTTCGATGCGGCCCGCGGCATCGTCACGACGTTCGGTACCACGACCTCGATCCGCTCCACGGCCGGGCCGCTCAACGTCGACTTCAACAGCAATGCCAACGGGCCGCTCGGCGCCGGCATCGCACTGCAGGACTTCACGCTGCAGAGCAACGGCGGCAATGTGCGGATGTTCGGCGGCGGCGACCCGGCGCTGCCGTCGTCGAGCGACTTCCTCGGCGCGAGCCTGAATTTCGCGAACATCGACACCCGCGTCGGCCAGTCGAACGCCAATGCCGGCGGCAACATCTCGATCATCGGCCGGACGCTGGGCGGCGCGAAGTCGGTCAACACGGGTGTCTACGTGAGCAGCTCCACGCTGTCGAGTTCGACCGGCTTGATCGCCATCAACGGCAGCTTCGACCCGCGTGGCAGCTACGGCAGCGGCGTCAGGCTGCTCTACTCGACGCTGGAGTCGACCAGCGGGGCCATTGGCGTGACCGGCTTGGGCCAGTCCGGGGTCAACCTGCAAACCGGCGCCGCTTTCAACGCCTTCGGGATCGGCTTCGTTGCCACCACGGTGCGCAGCACGACCGGGACCATCGACCTGCGCGGCGGCGTGCAGCGCGCCGCAGGCAGCGTCCCGACCATCTCGACCGGCGTCGTGTTCGGCGAAAACAGCGTGGTCAGCGGTGCCGCCGCCGTGACCATCAGCGGCAGCACGGCCGACGCCGGCAACGGCGTGCGAATCGAGGCTGCCACCGAAGGCTTCGATGCCCGCATCGCCGGCGGCCACGTGACGGTGCGGGCGAGCAATGCCGATCCCGCGAGCGACGCGCTGGTGATCAACGGCCCGATCACGAGCACCGGCATCACCAATCTGCGGCCGGGCGCGGTCGACGCGAGCGGCGCGACCTTCGAACGCAGTGACGTGCAGATCAACCTGAACTCGGCTGCCGGCCTCGGACTGAGTGCAGCCGAACTCGCCCGCATTACCGCCGGCACGACGCTGGTGCTCGGCTCGGACCAATACGGCGGCCAGATCACGGTGCGGGCTGCGACGACCGTCAACAACAACCTGACGCTGCAGACCGGGTTTGGCGGTGGCATCGGCATCGATGCGGCGCTGTCGGTCGGCGCCGGAACGCTGGCGCTGGTCACCGGCGGCTCGATCACGCAGGGCGGCGTGGTTCTCGTGCCGGCCGCGTCGGTGCCGGGGCGCGGCACGGCTCAGGGTATCGTGCAACCGCCGGTACAGAAGGGTAGCCTCACGGCGGGCAAGCTGCTGATCCGCGCCGCCGCCGCCGACCTTGGCCTCGCCGGGAACAGCGCCGACACGCTCGCGGCGAGCATGATCGTTGTCAACCCAGCCTTGGGTCGGGGCCTCCAAACGGCCCCGGCCGTTCCCGGCACCCTGAACTACGGCAACAGCAAGGGCCTGGTGCTCGGCGCGGTCGCCGCCGAGGGCGTGACCGCCGGAACCGAAACGGCGCTGGCGCTGGACGCGACCTCGCTCAACGGCGCCGCGATGACGGTGCGCACCTACGTCGGCAACATCACGCTGGCCGGCAACATCACCGCATCGACGCTCGACCTGGTGAGCGCCGGCACGTTCCAGAACGCGAGCAACAGCACGATCACGGCGAGCGACCGCTGGCATCTGTTTGCCAACACCTGGGTCGGCGAAACCCGCGGCGGCCTCGCCGGCAACGGTAGCTTGCCCAACATCTATGGGTGCAGCTTCGGCGTGATCTGCGCGATCACGGTGCCGGCGAATAACAACGTCTTCGTTTACGCCCAGCAGCCGACGCTGACGGTGAACGTGAACAACCAAAACCGGGTGTACGGCGATGCGAACCCGACCTTCACGTTCGGTGCGACCGGGCTGATCAACGGCGACACGCTGGCGGGTGCCGTCGGCGGCGCGCCGACGACGACGGCGAACACGGGCAGCAATGTCGGCAACTATCCGATCGGCGGGGCCGGGCTGTTTTCCCCGGCCGGTTACCTGCTCACCGCCGTCAACGGCACGCTGGGCGTGACGCCGGCAACGCTGACCTATGTCGCCAACCCGGCCACCCGCACGCAGGAGCAGCCCAACCCGGCGTTCAGCGGCAACGTGACGGGCCTGCGCAACGAAGATTCGCTCTCGGGCGCCACCACCGGCACGCTGGTCTGGACCACGCCGGCCACACCGGCCTCGAACCCCGGCAACTACGCCATCAACGGCGGCGGCCTGGCCGCCACGAACTACGTCTTCACGCAGGCCGAGGGCAACTCGACCGCACTGACGGTCACGCCCGGCGGCAGCTCCAGGGCCCTGGCGGTGCTGTCGCACGAACTCGGCGCCGGCGCGATCGAACCGCGCCGCGAAGACACGGGCACCTACGTGTACGACCGCAACCTCGGCCTGCCGCAGATGTGCGTGCCCGACTCGCCGCTCGATGTCGACGCGGCCAGCCGCTCGGTCGCCGACCTTCTGGCCGTGGAGTGGTCGCGACTGCGCACGCGCCCGAACATCTCGAACTGCTTCGACAGCGGCCGCAAGAATGCCTGCGGAGACTTCTGACTCGGGCATGACCTTCGGCCGGCGCCACGCTGGACATGACCTTAGACAACTGCGCCTGAGCCGCTTGCTGCCTACATTCAAATCACTGCGGATCAGGATCGGTTCGCACCCAAACCCACCGCACGAAGAGACTTCAGACCATGGCCGACATCGACGTTGACGCCTTCCTGGCACCGGTGAACGACACCGCGCCATGTGGCGAAGACCTTGAATACGACCCGGCGTTCCTGGCGCTCGAAGAGGCCGCGCGCGGCAAGTCCGAGCAGCAGTTCGGCGACACCGTCATCGCTGCCGAAGAGCCCGACTGGCGCGCGATGCGCGAGCAGGCTGTGGCCCTGTTTCAGCGCACCCGCGACCTGCGCGTGGCAATCCATCTGCTGCGCGCGAACACCCGGTTGAACGGATTCGCGGGCTTCGCTTCCGGCATCAAGCTGGTGCGTGGTCTGGTCGAGCAGCATTGGGACGCGGTCTACCCGCGGCTCGACGCAAGCGACAACAACGACCCGACGATGCGTCTGAACGCATTGGCGCCGCTGGCCGACCCGACGGGCATGCTCGCCGATCCCGGCAACGTGCTGGCTGACCTGCGCCAGGCCGTGGTCGGCAGTGCACGAGACGGCCTGACGGTTCGCCAGTTCGAGCTCGGCCTGGGCAAGGCCGAACCGAACAGCAACGAAAGCGCGCCCAGCGCGGCTGGCGTGGCCGACGCGCTGAGCGCCGCGAGCCAGCAGTTTCCCGAGCTGCTCGATCAGCTGGTCGGCGTGCACGACGACGTGCGGTCGATCGAAGCGGTCATCGACGCCAAGGTCGGCGCAGCCAACGGCCCGCAACTGCGTCAGTTGCGGGTGCTGACGCAGCAACTGGCCAAGGCTGCCGAAGCGCAGCGCGGTGGGGGCGACCTGTTGTCCGAAGGCTCGGGCGACGAAGGTGGCGCGACGCCGGTCGCCAGGCAGTCCGGCAGCGGTGCGATCAACAACCGCGACGACGCGATCAAGGCGCTCGACCGCGTCTGCGAATGGATCGGCCGCAACGAACCCACCAACCCGGCGCCGCTGCTGATCCGCCGCGCCCAGCGCCTCATGGGCAAGAGCTTCCTCGAGATCATTCGCGATCTCGCCCCCGACGGCCTGAAAGACGTCGAACGCATTGCCGGGGTGGACAGCGAATGACCCGCCGCGCACACTGCCCATTTTTCGCACCCAACCAGGAGTGACCCCCATGGCAACCAGCAGCCAGAAATTCATTGCCCGCAACCGGGCACCCCGCGTCCAGATCGAATACGACGTGGAGCTCTACGGCGCCGAGAAGAAGGTGCAGCTGCCCTTCGTGATGGGGGTGCTGTCCGACCTGTCGGGCAAGCCGAGCGAGCCGCTGCCGCCGGTGGCCGAGCGCAAGCTGCTCGAGTTCGACGTCGATAACTTCGATTCGCGCATGAAGGCCATGAAGCCGCGGGTCGCGTTCCAGGTACCCAACACGCTGACCGGCGAGGGCAACATGTCGGTCGACATCACCTTCGAGAACATGGACGACTTCTCTCCCGCCGCCGTGGCACGCAAGGTCGACTCGTTGGCCAAGCTGCTGCAGGCCCGCGAACAGCTCTCGAACCTGATCACCTACATGGACGGCAAATCGGGCGCCGAAGAACTGCTCGCCAAGGTGCTGGCCGACCCGGCACTGCTGGGCACGTTGGCCGCGGCCAAGAAGCCCACCGACGCAGCCTGACCGGCCGAACCCCACAAGACCGACGGAGCACACCACACCATGGCAGACACACAAGCAGAAAGCTCGGCACTGAAGGGCGTCGAGTACGAGGGCGGAGACTTCGCGTCGCTGCTCAACAAGGAATTCAAGCCGAAGAGCGACGAAGCCAAGTCGGCCGTCGAATCGGCGATCCTCACGCTGGCCCAGCAGGCGCTGGCACAGACCCAGCTGATCGGCAGCGACGTGGTCGCTTCGATCGAAGCGATGATCGCCGAGCTCGACAGCAAGCTCAGCTCGCAGATCAACCAGATCATGCACCACGCCGATTTCCAGCAGATCGAAAGCGCGTGGCGCGGCCTGCACCACCTCGTCAACAACACCGAGACCGACGAGCAGCTGAAGATCCGCGTGATGAATATCTCGAAGGCCGAGCTCGGCAAGACGCTCAAGCGCTACAAGGGCACCGCCTGGGACCAGAGCCCGATCTTCAAGCGTGTCTACGAAGAAGAGTTCGGCCAGTTCGGTGGCGAGCCCTTCGGCTGCCTGGTCGGCGACTACTACTTCAACCACGGCCCGCAAGACGTTGAGCTGCTCGGCGAGATGGCCAAGGTGGCGGCCGCGGCCCACACCCCGTTCATCGCGGCGGCCGACCCGGGCCTGGCGCAGATGGGCTCGTGGCAGGAACTGGCCAACCCGCGCGACCTGACCAAGATCTTCACCACGCCCGAGTACGCCGCCTGGCGCTCGCTGCGCGAGTCTGAAGACGCCAAGTACATCGGCCTGGCGATGCCGCGTTTTCTTGCGCGCATTCCCTATGGCGCCAAGACCAACCCGGTCGAGGCGTTCAACTTCGAAGAAGACACGGCCAACGCCGACCACACCAAGTACACCTGGGCCAACTCGGCCTACGCGATGGCGGTCAACATCAACCGCTCGTTCAAGCAGTACGGCTGGTGCTCGCGGATTCGGGGCATCGAGTCGGGCGGTTCGGTCGAAGGCCTGCCCACGCACACCTTTCCCACCGACGACGGTGGTGTCGACATGAAGTGCCCGACCGAAATCGCCATCAGCGACCGGCGCGAGGCCGAGCTCGCGAAGAACGGCTTCATGCCGCTGGTGCACCGCAAGAACTCCGACTTCGCGGCCTTCATCGGCGCGCAGTCGCTGCAAAAGCCGGCCGAGTACGACGACCCCGATGCCACCGCCAACGCCAATCTGGCCGCGCGCCTGCCCTACCTGTTCGCCACCTGCCGTTTCGCGCACTACCTGAAGTGCATCGTGCGCGACAAGGTCGGGTCGTTCAAGGAAAAAGACGACATGGCCAAGTTTCTCAACAACTGGATCATGAATTACGTCGATGGGGATCCGGCGAACTCGTCGGAAACGACGAAGGCGCAGAAGCCACTCGCCGCGGCCGAGGTCACCGTGGAAGAGATCCCCGGCAACCCCGGCTATTACTCGTCGAAATTCTTCCTTCGCCCGCACTACCAGCTCGAAGGCCTTACGGTCTCGTTGCGCCTGGTCTCCAAACTGCCATCCCTGAAGCAGGCCTAGACCAAACCGCGGCGCCGGTTTTCGTTCCACCGTTCTCAGCGTCACCGACCAGCATTGCCAACCATCCAACCAAGGAGTTACCAACATGAGCTCAGACACCCACATCAAGTTCGACGGCGTTGAAGGCGAGTCGACCCACAAGGATCACAAAGGCGAGATCGACGTCCTGTCGTGGAGCTGGAACGTCTCCCAGACCTCCGGTGCCAGTACCGGCGGCGGCTCGGGCCGCGGCAAGGCCACCCCTGGTGACTTTCACTTCACCCACGGGTTCGACAAGGCATCCCCCGTTCTTTCCAAGCACTGCGCAGCGGGCAAGCACTTCAAGGACGTGAAGATGACCGCGCGCAAGGCCGGCGAGGGCCAGAAAGACTTTCTGGTCATCACCATGAAGGAAGTTTTCGTGACCTCCGTCTCGCCGAGCGGCTCCGGGGGCGGCGAGATCTTCGAAGGCGTGAGCATGACCTACAAGGACATCGAATTCGCCTACAAGCCGCAGGACGACAAGGGCGGACTCGGCGGCGAAGTGAAGTTCGGCTGGAACACCGCCACCACCGAAACGCGCTGAGCGCGCTGCGCCGGCGCCGAGAAACGGGGTCGCCGCGTGTCGCGACGCTCCCGAAGATGCAACGTGGGTCGCCCACCAGCCCGGCTGGTTGTGCTGAACCAGGTTGTGTTCCGACGAGGGCGCGGCACCGAGCCGCGCTGTCTCGTTGCAGTGCATGCTGTCATGGGCAACCGTGACGCGCGGAAGGATTGACATGCCCGCAGCCCCGGCATCTCACGGGTCGATCGATGTGTTCCTCAGCGTGCAGAGCAAACGTGCCGGCAAGCTGAAGGGCGAGAGCGGCGCCAAGGGCCACACCGACGAGATCGTCGTGCACGGCTGGAGCTGGGGCGTGGCCACCAGCTCGGCGCTCGGCTCTTCGCAGGTGACCGGCCGGCGAACGTACAAGAATCTGGTCGTCACCAAGCGCATCGATTCGTCGTCGACAGCGCTGATGAGCGTGCTGGCCACGAACGACGAAGTCAAAGAAGCCAAGCTCTCGATGCGCAAGGCCGGCGAGGGCCAGCGCGATTTTTTCACCATCACGCTGTCGCAGGCGCGGGTTGCTTCGCTCGATCTCGAGTGCGGCGAGAACGGCGAGGCGATCGAGCGCGTGACCTTCGCCTTCAACAAGGTGCAGGTCGACTACGAGCTTCAGCAGGCCAGCGGCCAGCGCGGCGGTGGCACCAGTTTCCAGGACGAAATCCTCAGCCCCTGACAGCCATGGCCACACCTCAAGAACTTCTGTCTGCGGGCGACCCCGAACAGGCGCTCGTCGCCTTGCAGGCCCAGGTGCGCGAGAAGCCGGGCGACGCGAAGTTGCGCGTCTTCCTGTTCCAGTTGCTCAGCGTGCTGGGCCAATGGCAGCGCGCGATGGCGCAGCTCGATGTCTGCGGCCAGCTCGACCACGGCACGCTCGCGATGGTCAACACCTACCGCGAGGCCATCAAGTGCGAAGCGGTACGCGGCGCGGTGTTCGCCGGCAAGACCACGCCGGTCGTGTTCGGCCAGCCGGCCGGCTGGGTCGCGATGCTGATCGAGGCGCTGGCGCAAGAAGCAAAGGGCCAGCTTGCGCAGGCGCAGCACTTGCGGGCCGGCGCCTTCGACCAGGCACCCGCGACCGCCGGCAGCCTGAACGGCGAAGCCTTCGACTGGATTGCCGATGCCGATTCCCGCCTCGGCCCGGTGCTTGAGGTCGTGCTCAACGGGCGCTACACCTGGGTGCCGTTCGACTCGCTCGCCGCCATCAAGGTCGAAGCGCCCGAAGACCTGCGCGACATGGTCTGGAGCGCCGTGCACCTCACCTTCAGCAACGGTGGCGATTCGGTGGCGCTCGTGCCGACCTGCTACCCCGGCACTCGCGAGCAAGACAACGGTGCGTACAAGCTCGCACGCTCGACCGGCTGGCTCGAGCTCGGCGCCGAGCAGTTCGCCGGCCTCGGGCAGCGCATGCTGTCGACCAGCAGCGCCGAGATGGGCTTGCTCGAAGCGCGCGAGATCAGACTGACACCTGCCGCATGAACCTGCGCGATCGCCTGCAACCGGCGCTGCTGGATCGCCTGACCGATCTGGCGCCGCAGTCGCAGGTCGAGGCCGAAGACAGCCGGGTGATGAACAAATCGCAAATCCGCGACGCGGTCTTGCGCGATCTGTCGTGGTTGCTGAACTCGGTACAGCCGCTCGGCACCGAAGGCGCGCCCTATCCGCATGTGGTCGACTCGGTGCTCAACTACGGCCTGCCGGCCATGTCGGGCCAGATGGCGTCGCGGGTTGACGTGGGCCAGCTCGAACGCACGCTGAAGCAGGCCATTCTGCGGTTCGAACCGCGGGTGATGGAAGACTCGCTCGAGGTCAAGGCGCTCGACGCATCGAGCGTGCTCGACACGCACAACGTCATCGAGTTCGAGATCCGCGGCTTCATGTGGGCCCAGCCGGTGCCGCTGGAACTGCTGCTGCGCACCCAGGTCGACCTAGAGGCCGGCCAGGTCGAGGTGCGCGACATGACGGCCACCACCCCACGCCGCAGGCCCTGATGGACCCGAACCTGCTGCGCCACTACAACGAGGAACTCGCTCACCTGCGCGAAGTCGGGGCCGAGTTCGCGCTCGAGTTCCCGAAGATTGCCGCGCGCCTGTCGCTCGACGGGCTCGAGGTGTCAGACCCTTACGTCGAGCGTCTGCTCGAAGGCTTCGCCTTCCTCGCCGCGCGCATCCAGCTCAAGCTCGATGCCGAGCACCCGCGTCTTGTGCAGCACTTGCTCGAAACTGTCTACCCCGGCTTCCTGTCGCCGGTGCCGTCGATGATGATCGCGCGCATGCGGCCCGACCCGCTCGACCCGAACCTGCAGCGCGGCTTCGTGGTCAAGCGCGGCAGCGCGCTCACCAGCGAGCAGGTGCGCGGCCAGAACACGCTCTGCGAATT
>JAYVTD010000317.1:0-7432 GCA_043774765.1 Rhizobacter sp.
GACAAGGCCGACGACAAACCGGCCAAGTCGGAAGACTCGGATGTGGACTTGTCCGATCTCGAAGCCGACCTCGAAGGCGAACCCGAGGCCGAAGCAGCATCGGATGAAACCAAGGTGAAAGCCAAGCCGCTGCGCATGAAGGTGTCGCGCGCGAAAGAGCGCGCGTTGATGCGCGAGTTCGGCCTGGAAGAAACCGCCCTCACCGAAGAAGAAGCGGCGAAGCGGCGCCAGGAGCTGAAGACGCTCATCAAGATGGGCAAGACGCGCGGCTTCCTGACCCATCAGGAAATCAACGACCACCTTCCCGAAAAGCTCATCAACGACGAGATCCTCGAGGCCATCGTCTCGATGCTCAACGACATGGGCATCGCGGTGTACGAGCAGGCGCCCGACGCCGCCACGCTGCTGATCGCCGGCGGTGGCACCGCGACCGCCACTGAGGAGGAAGCCGAAGAAGCAGCCGAGGCGGCGCTGTCGACCGTTGACTCCGAGTTCGGTCGCACGACCGACCCGGTGCGCATGTACATGCGCGAAATGGGCACCGTCGAGCTGCTCACTCGCGAAGGCGAAATTGAAATCGCCAAGCGCATCGAAGGCGGCCTGCAGGCCATGATGTATGCCATTAGCGCGTCGCCGACCACCATTGCAGAGATCCTTGTTTACGCTGCCAAGATCAAGTCCGGAGACATGAAGATTTCAGAAGCCGTCGACGGCTTCGTGTCGGTCGACGAGGCCGATGACTACGTGGCCGAGGAAGACGTGGACTTCTTCGACGAGGAAGATGACGACGATGGCCAGGGCGGTAGCAAGGCACTGACCAAAAAGCTCGAAGAGTTGAAGGTTTCGGCACTGCTCAAATTCGACAACCTGAGCATCAACTTCGACAAGATGCGCAAGGCGTTCGAGAAGGACGGCTACCAGTCACCCTCGTACAACAAGGCACAGCAAGCGATCAGTGCCGAGCTGATGACGATCCGCTTTACCGTCAAGACCATCGAGAAGCTTTGTGGCCTGCTGCGCTCGCAGGTCGACGACGTGCGCCGCTACGAACGCGAACTGCGCAAGATCCTGGTCGACAAATGCGGCATGCCACAGGAATATTTCATCAAGCACTTCCCGCCGAACATCCTGAATCTGAAGTGGGCGGAGAAGGAAGCGGCGGCAGGCAAAGGCTACAGCGTGATCCTGGCGCGCAACCTGCCGCCGGTGCAAGAGCTGCAGAAGAAGCTGACCGACCAGCAAGCCCGCGCCGTCGTGCCACTGGAAGATCTGAAACGCATCAACAAACGCATGAACGAAGGCGAGAAGGCCTCGCGCGATGCCAAGAAAGAAATGATCGAGGCCAACTTGCGCCTCGTGATCTCGATTGCCAAGAAGTACACCAACCGCGGCCTGCAGTTCCTCGACCTGATTCAAGAAGGCAACATCGGCCTGATGAAGGCGGTCGACAAGTTCGAATACCGCCGTGGCTACAAGTTCTCGACCTATGCGACGTGGTGGATTCGCCAGGCCATCACACGCTCGATCGCCGACCAGGCGCGCACCATCCGCATCCCGGTGCACATGATCGAGACGATCAACAAAATGAACCGCCTGTCGCGCCAGCACTTGCAGGAGTTCGGCTTCGAACCCGACGCGCCGACGCTGGCCGAGAAGATGGAAATCCCGGAAGACAAGATTCGCAAGATCATGAAGATCGCCAAAGAGCCGATCAGCATGGAAACGCCGATCGGCGACGATGACGATTCGCACCTCGGCGACTTCATCGAAGACACCAACAACACCGCGCCCATCGAGGCTGCCATGCAAGCCGGCCTGCGCGATGTGGTCAAAGACATTCTGGACAGCCTGACCCCGCGTGAGGCCAAGGTGCTGCGCATGCGCTTCGGCATCGAGATGAGCACGGACCACACACTCGAGGAAGTCGGCAAGCAGTTCGACGTGACGCGCGAGCGCATCCGCCAGATCGAGGCCAAGGCGATCCGCAAGCTGAAGCACCCGAGCCGCTCGGACAAGCTTCGCACCTACCTCGACACGCTCTGAACGACGCGTCTTGAACCAAGGGCTCCGTGATTCGATCGGAGCCCTTTTTCATGGGTCTTCAGACCCCGCAGGAATACGGCGCTATAAACTCGACCACTTGGCCTGCCACGTCCCTTCCGAATGACCCAGATCGTTGAACGCACCGTGCTGTTTGCCGACCTGCGCGGCAGCACGTCGATGTACGAAACGCTCGGCAACACCGACGCCACCGCCGTCGTCACGCAGAGCGTGGCGCTGATCGCGCGCATCGTCGCGGTGCACGAAGGCCAGGTTGTCAAGACGCTCGGCGACGGGCTGATGGCGGTGTTCGTCGCGCCGTCTTCCGCAGTGGCCGCAGCCGACGACATGCACGAATCGCTCGAACGCATCGGCTCGCCCGGCCAGCCCGGCGCGTCGATAGGCATCCGCATGGCGCCGCTGAAGCTGCAGGTGGGGCTGGCCAGGGGCGAGGTGATCGAGATGTCGGGCGACCTGTTCGGCGACGCCGTCAACGTGGCGGCCCGCCTGCTCGACCACGCGGGCGACAACGAAACCCTGGCCACGGCGAATGTCGTCGAGGGCCTGGACGAATGGATCCGCTCGCGCTTCCGTAGTCTCGACCGGCTGCAGTTGCGCGGCCGCGTCGAGCCGGTGCACGTGCACCTGTTCGAGCCGGTCCGGCGCTTCGGCGACACGGCCGTCACCGCGTTCGGTGACATCGCCCCCAGCGTGCCCGAGCCCGAAGGCATTCGCCTGATGTGGCTCGACCAGAACCGCATCTATGCTGGCACCAGCCTGCCGGTGGTGCTCGGGCGCAGCCCGCAGGCCACCTACATCATCGACGACAACCGTGTGTCGCGCTCGCACGCGCGCATCGACTGGCATGGCGGCACCTTCCAGCTCGTCGACCTGAGCTACAACGGAACCTATGTGCGCTTCGACCACGACCCGGAAATCATCAGCCTGCGGCGCGGTGCCTGCACCCTGCACGGCAGCGGCATGATCGGCCTGGGCGCGCCACCGTCCGAAGCGGAGAGCCCGAGCGTGCGCTTCGAGATCCTGAAATTTGCCGACACGCAAAAGCAGTTTCCGCCCGAGTTCGATTCGCAGTTCTGAGTCGATGAGCTTCTCACCCGAACCGGCGCACGTGCACGGCAGCGCCCCCCGCATCGCGATCCTGCTGTGCAACCTGGGCACGCCCGACGCCCCGACGGCGCCGGCCTTGCGGCGCTTCCTGGCCGAGTTCCTGAGCGACACCCGCGTCGTCGAAGTGCCGCGCCTGCTCTGGCTGCTGATCCTGCACGGCGTGATCCTGCGAGTGCGGCCGGCCAAGTCGGCGAAGAAGTACGCCAGCATCTGGACTCCCGAAGGCTCGCCGCTGAAGGTCTGGACCGACAAACAGGCCAAGCTGCTCGGCGGTTACCTGGGCGAGCGTGGCCACCGGGTCACGGTGCGGGTCGCGATGCGCTACGGCGGGCCCTCGATCGCGAGCGTGTTCGACGCGCTGAAGGCCGAGGGCGTGACCCGGGTGCTGGTGCTGCCGCTCTACCCGCAGTATTCAGGCACCACCACCGCCAGCATCATCGACGCCGTGTGCGCGTGGGCGCAGCGCTCACGCAGCGTGCCCGAGCTGCGCTTCGTCAACCGTTATCACGACGACGCCGGCTACATCGGTGCACTCGCCCGGCGGGTCGAAGACCACTGGGCGGTTCACGGCCGGCCCGAAAAGCTGGTATTGAGCTTTCACGGCGTTCCCAGGCGCACCCTCACGCTCGGCGACCCCTACCACTGCGAGTGCCTGAAGACCGCACGGCTGCTGCGCGAACGGCTCGGTGTGCCGGCCGAGTTCGTGACCGTCACCTTTCAGAGCCGCCTCGGCAAGGCCGAGTGGTTGCAGCCCTACACCGAACCCACGCTGATCGAAATGGCGCAACAGGGCACGCGGCGCGTCGACGTGATGTGCCCTGGCTTCACGTCGGACAACCTCGAAACGCTCGAAGAAATCAACATGGAAGCGCGCGAGGCCTTCCTGCACGCGGGGGGAACCGAGTTCCACCACATCGCCTGCCTGAACGACCAGCACGAGTGGATCGCGGCGCTGTCGGCGATCAGCATCCAGCACCTGCAGGGCTGGCCGAGCCAGGTGGCACCCGATGCAGCGGCGCTGGAGGCGCAGCGCCAGCGGGCGCTCGAGCGCGGCGCCAGCGCCTGAGCGCTGCGCGCGGGGCCGAAGCCCCGCACGGTCAATCTCAGGCCCGCGCCTTGCGCAGTTTCATCAGCCGCGGCAAGACCAGCACCGCGACCACGATGACGATCAGCGCCAGCGACACCGGCCGCTCAATGAACACGCCCCACTTGCCTTCGCCGATAGACAGTGCGTTGCGCATCTGGGCTTCGGCCAGCGGCCCGAGGATCATGCCGACCACGACCGGCGCGGTCGGGAAGTCATAGCGCCGCATCACCACGCCGAGCAGGCCGATCGCGTACAGCAGCACCAGGTCGAAGGCCGACTGGCGCATGCCGTAGACACCCACTGTCGCGAAGATCAGGATGCCGGCGTACAGGTAGGACTTCGGAATCTTCAGCAGCTTGACCCACAAGCCGATCAGCGGCAGGTTCAGGATCAGCAGCATCACGTTGCCGATGTAGAGCGACGCGATCAGCGCCCACACCAGGGCCGAGTTCTTCTCGAAGAGTTGCGGCCCGGGCTGGATGCCGTAGTTCTGAAATGCCCCGAGCAGGATCGCCGTGGTGTTCGAGGTGGGGATGCCGAGCGTGAGCAGCGGGATCAGCGTGGCGGTGATGGCAGCATTGTTCGCGGCCTCGGGCCCGGCCACGCCTTCGATCGCGCCGATCGTGCCGAACTCTTCCGGGTGCTTCGACAGTTTCCTTTCGGTGGCGTAACTCAGGAAGGTGGGAATCTCGCTGCCACCGGCCGGGATGGTGCCGAACGGGAAGCCGATCGCAGTCGCCCGCAGCCAGGCCGGCCAGGAGCGTTTCCACTCGGCCTTCGTCATGTGCACCTTGCTCATCCTGTTCTGCGTCTCGACGGTCCTGCCCTCGTACATCACGTTGTAGAGCGCTTCGCTGACGGCGAACAGGCCGACCGCGATCAAGACCACTTCGAGCCCGTCGAGCAGTTCCGGCACGCCGGCGGTGTAGCGCGCCTGGCCCGAGATCTGGTCGATGCCCACCAGCCCCATCGCCAGACCGATGAACAGCGACGTGAGGCCGCGCAGCGTGCTCTTGCCGAGCACCGCGCTCACGGTGCAAAAGGCCAGCACCATCAGCAAGAAGTATTCGGGCGGGCCGAGCCGGATCGCGTAGGTGGCGACCACCGGCGCGAAGAAGGTGACCAGCACGGTCGCGATCGTGCCGGCGATGAACGAGCCGATCGCCGCGGTGGCCAGCGCCGCGCCGGCGCGCCCGCTCTTGGCCATCTTGTTGCCTTCCATGGCGGTGACCATGGAACCCGACTCCCCCGGCGTGTTGAGCAGGATCGAGGTGGTCGAGCCGCCGTACATCGCGCCGTAATAGATGCCCGAGAAGAAGATCATCGACGCCGTCGGGTCGACCTTCAGCGTGATCGGCAGCAGCATCGCCACCGCGGTGGCCGGGCCGATGCCAGGCAACACACCGACCGCCGTGCCGATGGTGCAGCCGAGCAGGCACCACATCAGGTTGATCGGGGTGCCGGCGGTGAGGAAACCCTGGACGAGCTGGTTCCAGATGTCCATCACAACCATCCCGTTGTTGTGAGACCGGGCAGGTTGATCGCCAGCAATTGCGTGAACATCCAGTACACGGGCGCTGCGATTGCGAAGCCGATGGCGGCATCGACCAGCCAGGCCCGCGGGCTCAGGTCGAGCCGGTCTTCGGCCGACTTGAAACCACGCACCGCGAGCACGAAGCACAGCGTGCAACTCAGGATGAAGCCGAGCGTCGTGATCAGCGCAGCGGTGGCGAGGATGCCCGCCGACACCCAGACAAAGCCGGGCCAGTGCGACGTGGTGGCGCCGCTCGGCTCCTCCATTTCGCGGTAACCGCCGCTGCGTGCCTCGTAGATCAGGAACGCACCGCAGGCCAGCAGGGCCAGGCCCACGACCCAGGGCAGGAAGTTCGGTCCGACACCGGAATAGCCGGCGTCGGACTTGATCGTCAGCGCACCGGCGACGAACATCGCCCCGGTGGCCAGCGTGCCCGCACCGACCAGCGTCTGCGGCGATTTCATCTTCACGTGAGCCCCTCGTTCGACGAGTACATCGCCCGATCCCCCGCGGGGATGTGCGCTTGCTTGGGGCGGCCCGGCGCGGCGCGCACCTCAAAGCATCCCGGACTTCGCCATCACCGCACGCAACGAAGCGAACTCGTTGTCGACGAAGGTCTCGAACTCGGCGCCGGTCATCAGCGCCGGCGTCCAGGCATTCTTCTCGAGCGACTCGGCCCAGGACCTGGTCTTGGTCGCCTTGACGATCATCTCGATCAAGCCCTTGCGCTGCTCGGGCGTGATGCCGGCTGCGCCGTAGACACCGCGCCAGTTGCCGATCACGACATTGATGCCCTGCTCTTTCAGCGTCGGCACATCCAGGCCCTTGATGCGGGTGTCGGAAGTGACGGCGATCGCGCGCATCTTGCCGGTGGTGATGTACTCGGCGAACTCGCTGTAGCCACTGCCACCGACCGTGACGTTGCCGCCCAGTATCGCGGCCGTGGCTTCACCGCCGCCCCGGAATGCCACGTAGTTGATCTTCGCGGGATCGACGCCGGTTTCACGCGCGATCATCGCCGCGGCGATGTGTTCGGTTGACCCGCGCGAACCGCCGCCCCATTTCACGCTGCCCGGGTCCTTCTTCATCTGCTCGACCACATCCTTCATGGTCTTGAGCTTGGAGTCGGCCGGCAGCACGAACACGTTGTATTCGCTCGTGATGCGCGCCAGCGGCGTGGCTTGCGAGAGTGACACCGGCGGCTTGCCGGTGATGATGCCGCCGAGCATCACGGCGCCCATCGTCATCATGGCGTTGGCGTCGCCCTTGTTGGCGTTGACGAACTGCGCCAAGCCGATGGCGCCGGCCGCGCCGCCCTTGTTGTCGTAGCTCACCGACGACGCCGCACCGGACTCCTGCAGCGCCTTGCCCAGCGCACGGCCGGTCGTGTCCCAGCCACCGCCCGGGTTGGCGGGGATCATCATCTTGAGATTGGCTGCCGACCAGGCGGGTGATGGCAGCAGGCCCGCCGCGGCGAGCGCGGCCAGGGACTTCAGGAAAGTATCGCGACGCATGGTTGTCTCCTTCGACGCAGAATGCACACCCTCGGATACTGGCGTCAAAAGCTGTCAGTCGGCTGTCCAAACGCCTAGGGAAAATGCTGAGGCGTGCCCGGCGGGCCGTCTGCGCGGATGCCCGAGACT
>JAYVTD010000318.1:0-6416 GCA_043774765.1 Rhizobacter sp.
GAACGCATCTTGCGTGAAGACTCGCCGAAGCTTGATTCCGATCAACCACCGACCTAGGTCGCGCCTTGAAACTTTCCGTTGCCAACGAACGGCCCTGAAGGAGTCTGACCATGCCCGTCCCGATGCCCCCCAACGCACCTGCCGTCTACGACGACAGCACAGTGCGCCTGTTCACGCTCGCCGCGGTGTTGTGGGGCGTGGTGGGCATGACGGTGGGCGTGCTGATCGCAGCGCAACTCACCTGGCCCGAGCTCAATTTCGGCATCTCCTGGCTCAGTTACGGGCGGCTGCGACCGCTGCACACCAACGCGGTGATCTTCGCGTTCGGTGGCTGTGCGCTGATGGCCAGCAGCCTCTACGTGGTGCAGCGCACTTCGCAGGTGGCGCTGTTCCTGCCCAAGCTCGCCGCTTTCGTGTTCTGGGGCTGGCAACTCGTGATCGTAGCGGCGGCAGTGTCGCTGCCACTGGGTTACACGCAGGGCAAGGAATACGCCGAACTCGAATGGCCGATCGACATTCTGATCGCGGTCGTGTGGGTGGCCTACGCGGTCGTCTTCTTCGGCACCATCGGCATCCGCAAGGTGCGCCACATCTACGTGGCCAACTGGTTCTTCGGCAGCTTCATCCTCGCGGTCGCGCTGCTGCACATCGTCAACAGCGCGGTGATTCCGGTGAGCCTGACCAAGAGCTACTCGGTCTACGCCGGCGTGCAGGACGCGATGGTGCAGTGGTGGTACGGCCACAACGCGGTCGGCTTCTTCCTGACGGCGGGCTTCCTCGGGATGATGTACTACTTCATCCCCAAGCAGGCCGAGCGGCCGGTGTATTCGTACCGCCTGTCGATCGTGCACTTCTGGGCCCTGATCTTCACCTACATGTGGGCCGGCCCGCACCACCTGCACTACACCGCGTTGCCCGACTGGGCCCAGAGCGTGGGCATGATCTTCTCGCTGGTGCTGCTGGCGCCGAGCTGGGGCGGCATGATCAACGGCATCATGACGCTGAGCGGCGCGTGGCACAAACTGCGTGACGACCCGATCCTGAAGTTCCTGATCGTCAGCCTGTCCTTCTACGGCATGTCGACCTTCGAGGGCCCGATGATGTCGATCAAGACGGTGAACGCGCTCAGCCACTACACCGACTGGACGATCGGGCACGTGCATTCCGGCGCGCTCGGCTGGGTCGGGCTGATCACGATCGGCTCGCTCTACTACATGATTCCGCGCATGTTCGGCCAGACCAAGATGTACAGCGTGCGGGCGATCGAGTTGCACTTCTGGATCAGCACCCTCGGCATCGTGCTCTACATCGCTGCGATGTGGATGGCGGGCGTGATGCAGGGCCTGATGTGGCGCGCGGTGAATGCCGACGGCACGCTGGTCTACAGCTTCGTCGAGAGCGTGAAGGCGACCTTCCCGTTCTACCTGATCCGCCTCGTCGGTGGCCTGCTCTACCTGAGCGGCATGGGCGTGATGGTCTGGAACGTGATCAAGACCGCCCGGGCCGGGCAGTACGTGCCGTTGCGCATCCCGGCGCCGCACGCCGGCGTGCCGAGCGCGGCCTGAACCTCGCCTGAACCCCGGAGCACACCCCATGGCCAACCCCAAAGAAAAATCGAGCGGCTTCTCGCACGAGAAGATCGAGACCAACAACTTCCTGATGATCGTGCTGATCCTGCTCGTGGTGTCGGTCGGCGGCATCGTCGAGATCGTGCCGCTGTTCTTCCAGCGCTCAACCACCGAGCCGGCGCCGGGCCTGAAGCCCTACACGGCGCTGCAGCTCGCCGGGCGCGACATCTATGTGCGCGAGGGTTGTTACAACTGCCACTCGCAGATGATCCGCCCGCTGCGCGCCGAGACACTGCGTTACGGCCACTACTCGACGGCCGGCGAGTTCGTGTACGACCACCCGTTCCAGTGGGGCAGCAAGCGCACCGGCCCCGACCTGCATCGGGTGGGCGGCAAGTACAGTGACGAGTGGCACCGCATCCACATGAACAACCCGCGCGACCTGGTGCCCGAGTCGAACATGCCGGCCTACCCGTGGCTGCTGAAGGCCACGCTCGACCCGGCGGCGTCCGAGCCGCGGATGCGCGCCATGCGCCTGCTCGGTGCGCCGTACAGCGACGCCGAGATCAAGGAAGGCGCTGCCGCTCTCGCGGGCAAGAGTGAACTCGACGCGCTGATCGACTACCTGCAGGTGCTCGGCACCGCTGTCAAGTGAGAGGCTGAACATGGACGTGAACATCCTGCGAATCATGGTGACGCTGTTGTCGTTCGTCGCCTTCATCGGCATCGTGCGCTGGGCCCTCTTGCGCAAGAACGCACAGGCGTTTGACGAGGCCGCGCAACTGCCGTTCCTCGACGCCGAACAAGGCACCGACCAGGGGCGCCAGCCATGAGCCTGCCCAGCCGCCCGAAAGGCTCATACAACGCAGTGCGAAGCACGGAGGTTTCCTGATGAGCGACTTCTTCAACAACGGCTGGGCCATCTTTGTCGGCGCGGCCACCGTGCTCGGGCTGCTGTGGTGTCTGTGGTTACTGAAGGTCGCCAGCACGCGCGAGGTCATGGCGGGCGACAACACCACCGGCCACGTCTACGACGAAACCCTGGTCGAGATGAACAACCCGCTGCCGCGCTGGTGGGCTGGCCTGTTCGTGCTGACCGTCGTGTTCGCGTTCGCTTACTTGATCGTGTACCCCGGGCTGGGCAGCATGCCCGGTACGTTCGGCTGGACCAGCGTGAACCAGGTTGAGGCCGAGCAGCAGAAGGCCGGCGCCCTGATGACGCAGGTCTACGCGAAGTTCAAGGAAATGCCTGCCGCTGAGCTGCGCAAGAGCCCCGAAGCCATGGCCATCGGCGAGCGCCTGTTCATCAACAACTGTTCCACCTGCCACGGCTCTGACGCGCGCGGCAGCAAGGGCTTCCCGAACCTGACCGACACCGACTGGATCCACGGCGGCACGCCCGAAAAGATCGAAGAGAGCATCACGCTCGGCCGCCAGGGCAACATGCCGCCGATGGCCGCCGCGGTGGGCACGCCGGAAGACGTGCGCAACGTGGCGCACTACGTGCTCAGCCTGTCGGGCAGCGCGCACGACGCGATCCGGGCTGCGGCCGGGCAATCGAAGTTCGGCACATGCGCCGCCTGCCACGGGCCGGGGGGCCAGGGCATGCAGGCGCTCGGTGCGCCGAACCTGGCCGACAAGATCTGGCTGCACGGCTGGGGTGAAGACGCCATCGTCGCGATGGTGAACAACGGCAAGCTCAACGTGATGCCTGCGCAAGGCGGGCGGATGATGCCGGAGCAGATCCATGTGCTCGCCGCCTACGTGTGGGGCATGTCGCAGAGCGCCCTGCCGCCGTAAGCGGCGCAGCAGCCATTGAACCCGATGACGGCCCGCAAGGTCATTCCCATCGCTGCGGCCGAGACGTCTGCAGAGATGGTCTCGCTCTACCAGAGCGAGGGCAAGATCCAGATGCGCTCGGTCAGTGGCTGGTTCGCGAGCTGGCGCTGGGGCTTGGTGTGGTTCACGCAGATCCTGTACTACGGCCTGCCGTGGCTGCAATGGAACGAGCGCCAGGCGGTGCTGCTTGACCTGGGTGCGAGGCGCTTCTACATCTTTGGCATGGTGCTGCACCCGCAGGACGTGATCTACCTCACCGGGCTGCTCATCCTCAGCGCCTATGCGCTGTTCCTGTTCACGGCCGTGGCCGGGCGCCTGTGGTGCGGCTTCACCTGCCCGCAGACCGTGTACACCGAGATCTTCATGTGGGTGGAGCGGCGCTTCGAAGGCGACCGCCAGGCCCGCATCAAGCTCGATGCCGCACCCTGGAGCTTGAACAAGTTCTGGCGCAAGGGCGGCAAGCAGGCCGCTTGGCTCGGCATCGGCCTGTGGACCGGCTTCACCTTCGTCGGGTACTTCACGCCGATCCAGTCGCTCGCGGCCGAGATCTTCGGCTCGGGCGGTTTCGGGCTCGGGTCGTGGGAAACGTTCTGGATCCTGTTCTACGGCTTTGCGACCTACGGCAACGCCGGCTACATGCGCGAGCAGGTCTGCAAGTACATGTGCCCCTATGCACGTTTCCAGAGTGCGATGTTCGACCGCGACACTCTCATCATCAGCTACGACCCGGCGCGCGGTGAACCGCGCGGCTCACGCGCGCGCGGCGGGGCACCGGCCACGGTGGGCAAGGGCGACTGCATCAACTGCACGCTGTGCGTCCAGGTCTGCCCGACCGGCATCGACATCCGCGAGGGCCTGCAATACGAGTGCATCGGCTGTGCGGCCTGTATCGACGTCTGCGACAGTGTGATGGACAAGATGAACTACCCGCGCGGCCTGATCCGCTATGCCACGCAGAACGGCATGGAGGGCGGCTGGCCGGCCGCGAAGATGTGGCGCCGCGTGGCGCGACCGCGGGTGCTCGTCTACAGCGCCGTGCTGCTGATGATCGCCATCGCGTTCGTGGCGAGCCTGGCGTCGCGCTCGCCGTTCAAGGCCGACGTGGTGCGCGACCGCGCGTCGCTCGCGCGCATGGTCGAAGACGGCCGGATCGAGAACGTCTACCGCGTGCACCTGATGAACTCGACCGAGACGGCGCAACGTTTTCACATCGAGGTGGCGGGTTTGCCCGACGCCGTGGTCACTTCGCAGCGCGACGTGGACGTGGGCGCGACG
The DNA here is from genome assembly GCA_043774765.1 of Rhizobacter sp. Lineage (GTDB taxonomy): Bacteria > Pseudomonadota > Gammaproteobacteria > Burkholderiales > Burkholderiaceae_C > LMDS01. The sequence goes on from JAYVTD010000318.1 coordinate 4,683, forward strand.
CAGGCACGCTGGGTCGCGCTGTCGGTGCAGATGCCGCCGCAGGCGGCGCGCGCGCTCGGGCCCGGCGCACACCCGATGCAGGTGCGCATCACGCTCAGCTCGGAGGCGTCCCGGGGGGTGATGTTGAATGAAAAGTCGACCTTCGTGGTCCCGCGCTGAATGTTTCGTTCGATGGAAGGTGCCCTGATGCAATCCCCTCTTCAATCTGTCGAAGTCGTGCCCTGGTGGCGTGTCGGCGTGATGTGGTTCGTGGTCGGCGGGCTCGGGGTCGTGGTGGCCGGCAGCTTCGCGCTGGCGTTCACGGCGGTGAGCGGCGCCGACATCGTGGTCACCGAAAGCATGCCCACCGGCCGGCCGACCGGCCCACAGGCAAACACGCCTGCGGTCCAGGGCCGCAACCATGCCGCCACGCCGCCGCTCGTCGGCCGATAGGGCGGCGCGATGATGAAACAGCGCGTGCTGCGCATCCTGTGGCCGGCATTCCTGATGGCCGGTGTGCTCGAGATCATGGTGTTCGCCGTGGTCGATCCGGGCGACCTGCACTGGCTCGGCGGGCCTGCCATCGGCTGGTCGTCGCAGGCGGTCTACACCGTCACGTTCCTGATCTTCTGGGGCGCGGTGGCCACGGCCGGCGCCATCACGACGCTGCTCTGGCTCGAACCCGACGAACTGAACCGGCGCCACGACGCAGCGCCCCGCGGCTGAAACCGGCGGGCGGTATCAGCAGCCGTTGCTGCCGTTGACGAGCTGGCGCAGGGCGGCTTCGTTGAGCACACGCACCTGGCGCTGCTTGACTTCGAGCACGCCGTCTTCCTGGAACTTCGAGAACGCACGGCTCACGGTTTCGAGCTTGAGCCCGAGGTAGCTGCCGATCTCTTCGCGCGTCATGCGCAGCACCAGCGCCGTGGAGGAAAAGCCCCGCGCCTGCAGGCGCTGCGTGAGGTTGAGCAGGAAGGCCGCGACACGCTCTTCTGCACGCATGCTGCCGAGCAGCAGCATCACGCCGTGCTCGCGCACGATCTCGCGGCTCATCACCTTGTGCAACTGGCGCTGCAATTCGCTGAACTCGCGCGACAGGTTTTCGAGCTGGTGAAACGGGATCACGCAGACCTGCGAGTCCTCAAGTGCTACCGAATCGCAGGTGTGGTGGTCGGTGCCGATTCCGTCGAAGCCGAGCAACTCGCCAGCCATCTGGAAGCCGGTGACCTGGTCGCGCCCGTCTTCGGCGGCGACGCGTGTCTTGAAGAAGCCTGTGCGCACCGCGAACAGTGAACGAAACGGGTCGCCGCTGCGGTACAGCGTGTCGCCTCGGGGTACAGAAATGCGGTTGGCCACCAGCGTGTCGAGCCGCTCGACCTCGGCGTTGCTCAGACCCAAAGGCAGGCACAGCTCGCGCAGATTGCAACTGGAGCAGGCCACCTTCAGCGCATGGGCGGGCGACGAGGTGGGCGGCTGCGGGTGGATGATGACGGTCTCGTGCACGGTCTGGGTTGACATGCATCACATTCTGCGCGCATTCGAGTGACATGACTTTGATTTCCCTCAAACGCGTTTTGTGACCGACGAAGTACTGTTACGTCAGATGAACACCACCGCGCCCCTGCTTGAGCCCGTCGTATCGCCCGAGTTGCTGCGCCGCCTCGACGTGCCGGGCCCGCGTTACACGTCCTACCCCACGGCCGACCGCTTCGTCGAGGCTTTCGGCGCAGCGCAATACCGCCAGGCCCTTCACAC
>JAYVTD010000319.1:0-21702 GCA_043774765.1 Rhizobacter sp.
GCGGCCGAGCTGCCGCTGATCGACCTGCGCTGGAACAACAAGGTCGTCGGGGTCGAGCAGCATGCTGACCATGCGCTGCTGAGCGTCGAGACGCCTGAAGGTCTCTACACGCTGCAGGCCGAGCACGTCGTCGCCTGCGACGGCTCGCGCTCGGCGGTGCGCCAGTTGATCGGGCAAGAGAGCAAGGGCCGCGTCTTCCGCGACCGCTTCCTGATCGCCGACGTGAAGATGAGGATCGACCAGCCGGCAGAGCGCTGGTTCTGGTTCGACCCACCCTTCCACCCGAACCAGAGCGTGCTGCTGCACATGCAGCCCGACGGCGTGTGGCGCATCGACTTCCAGCTCGGCTGGGACGCGAACCCCGACGAAGAAAAGAAGCCCGAGAACATCATTCCCCGCGTGAAGGCGCTGCTCGCGAACTCGGCGCTGAAAGACGCGAAGTTCGAGCTCGAGTGGGCAAGCGTCTACACCTTCGCCTGCCAACGCATGGACCGCTTCCGCCACGGCCGAGTATTGTTCGCCGGCGACGCGGCGCACGGCGTGTCGCCGTTCGGCGCCCGCGGTGCCAATTCGGGTGTGCAAGACGCCGAAAACCTGGCCTGGAAACTCGCCGCCGTGCTGCGCGGGCAGGGCGGCGACGCACTGCTCGACAGTTATGCCGCCGAGCGTGAATTTGCCGCGGACGAGAACATCCGCCACTCCACCCGCGCCACCGACTTCATCACGCCCAAGAGCGACATCAGCCGGGTGTTCCGCGATGCCGTGCTCGAGCTCGCCAGGCACCACCCCTTCGCGCGCACGCTCGTGAACAGCGGGCGCCTGTCGGTGCCGGCGACGTTGCACGGTTCGGTACTGAACACACCCGATGCCGATGCTTTCGAGGGCACCATGCTGCCGGGTGCAGCTGCAGCCGATGCGCCGGTGCTTCGGGTCGACGGCAGCGCTGGCTGGTTGTTGCGCGAGCTGGGCGACGGCTTCACGGCGCTGGTGAGTGACAGCGCCGAATTCGAAACGATCGCTGCCGAGCTGCGCGGCGGCGCGGAAGGCGTGCTGCCGCTGCGCGTGGTGCGCGTTTCGGCTGCGGGGTTCGTCTCGCTGGCATCGAATATCACCACGCTCGTCGACCGCGACGGTCTCATTGCAAAGCGCTACGACCTTCAGCCCGGCACGGCCTACCTGCTGCGGCCCGATCAACACGTTTGCGCGCGCTGGCGCACTGCCTCGGCGCCGTCGCTGAGGGGAGCGCTTCGGCGCGCGCTCGCACTGGCCTGAGAGTGCAAGCGCCAGAAACGAAGAAGGCACCGCATGGAACTCATCACCACCCCGAACCTCAGCGCACCCGACGACTTCTACGAAGCGCTGATCGACACCCACCGTGACCTGTCTGCCGAACAAAGCCAGGCGCTCAACGCACGCCTGGTGCTGCTGCTGGCCAACCACATCGGCGACTTCGGCGTGCTGAAGCAGGCGCTGCTGGCAGCGCGCGGCACCTGAACTGCGAGCGAATCCACATGAACAACGAACTGACTTACCTGAGCGGCTTCGGCAACGAGTTCGCCACCGAAGCGCTGAAAGGCGCCTTGCCCGTGGGCCGCAACTCGCCGCAGCGCTGCGCCTACGGCCTGTATGCCGAACAGCTCAGCGGCAGCGCCTTCACCGCGCCGCGTGCCGACAACCGGCGCTCGTGGCTGTACCGCATCCGGCCTTCGGCGATGCACCTGCCATTCGAGCGGATCGAAGCGGGCCACATCGTCAGCGACTTCACAGCGTTGCCGACCACGCCGAACCAGCTGCGCTGGAACCCGCTGCCGATGCCGAGCGCTCCGACCGACTTCATCGAAGGCCTGGTCACGATGGCCGGCAACGGCGATCCGCACGCGCAGAGCGGTGCAGCGGTGCACATCTATGCGGCGAACCGCTCGATGACCACGCGCGCCTTCTACAACGCCGACGGCGAAATGCTGATCGTGCCGCAGCAAGGCCGCCAGCGCTTTGTCACCGAGTTCGGCGTGATCGAGGCCGAGCCGCAAGAGATTGTCGTGATCTCGCGCGGTGTGCGTTTTCGGGTCGAGTTGCTCGAGGCGCAAGCTCGCGGTTACGTCTGCGAAAATTTCGGTGCGCCGTTCCGCCTGCCCGACCTCGGCCCGATCGGCTCGAACGGCCTGGCGAGCCCGCGCGACTTCATGACGCCGGTGGCCGCCTACGAAGACATCGACGGCCCGCACGAGCTGGTGGCCAAGTTCGGCGGCCACCTGTGGTCGGCGCAGATGGACCATTCGCCGTTCGACGTGGTGGCCTGGCACGGCACGCACGCGCCCTACAAGTACGATCTGCGGCGCTTCAACGCCATCGGCTCGATCAGCCACGACCACCCCGACCCGTCGATCTTCCTCGTGTTGCACAGCGCCTCCGACACACCCGGCGTCAGCAACATCGACTTCGTGATTTTTCCGCCGCGCATTCTTGCGATGCAGGACACCTTTCGCCCGCCCTGGTTCCACCGCAACGTCGCCAGCGAGTTCATGGGGCTGCTGCATGGCGCCTACGACGCCAAGGCCGAAGGCTTTTCGCCGGGTGGCGCGAGCCTGCACAACAGCATGAGCGGCCACGGGCCCGACGCACAGACCTTCGAGAAGGCGAGCCAGGCCGACCTGTCCAGACCCGATGTCATCAAAGACACGATGGCCTTCATGTTTGAGACCCGCCACGTGCTGCGGCCCACGCCGCTCGCGATGGCCTCTGCGCAATTGCAGGGTGAGTACTACCGCTGCTGGCAGGGGCTGAAGAAACACTTCGATCCGACCAGGCCATGAGCGCGCTGGCGCCAGCGCAGGCGCTGAACTTTCTTTTTTCAACCGGCGTCAGATTTGCTCCGGACGGAATGACGAAGGCAGGTGCAAGGGGAACCAACCCTAGCGCCAAGCTGCCCTGCCAAGCGTGCGGGGTGTCCTCAAGTCATCCATTCCAGGAGTTCCGCATGTTCACAACTTCCAAAGGTTTCCAGCTCGCATCCGCCGCCGCCGCTCTGGCGTTCTCGGCCGTGGCCATCGCCGCCAACGCACCGGCCGGTAGTTCGGGCAAGGCCGTCGCCGCCAGCGACACCGTGCACTGCTACGGCGTCAACAGCTGCAAGGGCCAGGCTGATTGCAAGACCGCCGACCACGCCTGCAAGGGCCAGGGTTCGTGCAAGGGCCAGGGCTTCAAGGGCATCGCCGCAGCGCAGTGCCTGAAAGACGGCGGCACCATCGGCGACCTGTGATCGGCTGACCTGCCGATACGCAAGTCGTGAAGCAAGGCTCGCGGGCCATGACTGCGACGCAACCCTCGCCCGGCTTCGGGCTGGGGTTGCGCACGCAGCACTACGCCGATTTTCTCGAAGCGCCGCAGCGGGTCGACTGGCTTGAGCTGCTGTCCGACAACTACATGGTGCCGGGTGGCAAACCGCTCGTGATGCTCGACCGCATTCGCGCGAACTACCCGGTGGTGATGCACGGCGTGGCCTTGTCGATCGGCGCGGCCGACGGCGTCGACGAGTCTTATCTCGACTCTCTCGCACAGCTCGCCGACCGCGTACAGCCGCTCTGGATTTCCGACCATCTTTGCTGGACCGGCGTGCACGGCCGCGTATTGCACGACCTGTACCCCTTGCCCTATTCCGAAGACGCGCTCGATGTCGTGGTGCGCAACGTGCAGCGTGTGCAAGAGCGCCTGAAACGTTCGCTGGTGCTGGAGAACGTGTCGAGCTACGTGAGCTTCGGCGCGTCGTCGATGAACGAGTGGGAATTCATCAGCGCGGTCTGCGCGCGCACCGGCTGCCGGCTGCTGCTCGACGTGAACAACATCCACGTGAGCAGCGTGAACCACGGCTTCGACGCCCGCGCTTTTCTGCACGGTATTCCGGCCGACCGGGTGCAGCAGATCCACCTCGCCGGCCACACCGACCACGGCGGCCACATCATCGACACCCATGATCACCCGGTGGCCGACGCCGTGTGGGCGCTGTACACCGAAGCGATGCAGCTGTGCGGCCCGGTGGCCACGATGATCGAACGTGACGACCACATCCCGCCGCTGGCCGCGCTGGTGACCGAGCTGGACCATGCGCGTGCGCTGTCGGCCAGTGTTTTTGCGCCGGCCGAGGCCCTGGCATGAACGTCGGTCTGCTGCGATTGCAGACCACGTTCCAGCAACACGTGCTGGGCGCGGCCGACGCCACGCCGCTGCTCGCCGGCAACCCAGAACGGCGCGCGCTCGGTCTGGGCATCTACGCCAACGCCTACCGGCAGCGGCTCGTCGACGTGCTGGCCGATGCCTTCGCAAAAACCCAGGCCGTGCTCGGTGCCGAAGCGTTCGAGGCCGCTGCCGTGCACTACCTCAACGAACACCCGCCCGAAACGCGCAACCTGCGCTGGTTCGGAGCCGAATTCGCGGCCCATCTGCGCCACGTGTTCCCGGCGCAGCCTGTCGTGGCCGAACTCGCCTGCCTCGACTGGTCGTTGCGCCAGGCCTTCGACGGGCCCGATTCACCGGTGCTCATCGCGGCCGATCTGGCCAGCGTGGCGCCCGAGGCCTGGGCCAGCCTGCACCTGACGCCGGTGCCCACGGCCGAGTTGCTGCGTTTTGAATACAACACGGTCGCACTCTGGCAGGCGCTCGACGACGGCGCTGAAGCGCCCGCCATCGTGCGCGGCGAGGCGGCGGTCGACTGGCTGGTGTGGCGCAAGGAATTGCAGCCGCACTTTCGGTCGCTGCACCCGGTCGAGGCCGCGCTGCTCGGAGCGATGTTCGCTGGCGCGAGCTTCGCGCAGGCCTGCGAACAGGCTCAGTCACAGACCGAAGAAGACTGCACGAACCACATCGGCAGCGGCTTGCGTCAGTGGCTCGAAGACGGCGTGCTGAGCACGCTCGTGATTCCCGCCGGCAGCGCTGGCTGAGCGCGCTCACGACAGGATCGCGCGCCGCACCGCGGCAAGTGGGGCGTTGTCGTCGAGCGTGTTGCCCACCACGCCGAGGTCGCGCCACAGCGCGTCGAGTTCGGCCGGCTCGGGCGAGTCTTTCATGCGTTGGTACAGATCGGTCAGCGTGGTCTGGCCCACGGCCGCATCGGCCGTGGCGAGAATGCGGTCGACCGACCAGGCCACGCTGTAGTTGCCGCCGGCGGCGAGCACCGCTTGCAGCGCCTGCTGCAGCCCGGCACGGCGTGCGCTGCGGGTCAGCATCTGCACGTCGGCGAGCAGGCAGAACATCGCCCCACCCCAGTAGGTGCGGCCCCAGGTCGGAGTGTGGTCGAGCCCGGCGTCGCCAGCCTGCGGCTGGCCCTGCGGCATGGCGCGGGCCCACTCGCGCCAGACCGTGGCCGGCGCGACCAGCCCGGCGCGGCCGCGGGCCACGCTTTCGACGTAGGTGGCCAGGCCCTCCTGGAGCCAGTTTTGCGCACGCGGAACGCGTGGCACGGCGAGGTGGATCATCTCGTGCACCATGATCCAGTCGCCCTGAAACTGGGCCTTGGTGGTGTCGCGCCCGACCCGCAGGCGAACCAGCAGCGAAGGCTCGCCGTAGGTCACGCCGCCACGCACGCCGCCACCGTCGGCAGGCACCATCAGCAACACGACGCTGGCGACCGGAAAGCGCCCGAAGTAGGCCACCACCGCTTCGGCAGATCGTTGCACCCAGGCGCCGGCTTCGGTGCGCAGGCGGGCATCGAAGCCGGGTGCGAACTGCAGCTCCAGCTCGGCGCCGCCGACGCTGATCCGTTCGATAACCGGTTGGGTGGGCAGGGGTTGCGCCACCAGCGGCCCGGGCAGCCCGAGCAGCGCGCCCGCCGCGAGACCCAGCAGCAGCTCGCGGCGCGCGGCCTGGCACGGAGGCGGCCTCCGCAGGAGAACGTTCGGTGATGCCATCGGTCTCTCCCGGGAGCTGTCGGTTTGGTCGCACGCAATGCCCGACAACTTACCGCGCCAGCCCCGGCGAATGACCGCTTTCGAAGTGTTGATTGAGGACATGGTGAAAACCCTATACTGCGCCGCTTGCACACAAGGCTTACCGCCGCTGCGAAGGAGCCCATTTGATCGTGAGCGGAGCTTCTCCCTCTCAAACTGCCGGCCCGGTGGCACTCGTCCAGCGCTGGCTCGGCAGGCGCCCGTCGGCACCGCGTCTGAACCTGGCACTACAAGGCGGTGGTGCCCACGGCGCGTTCACCTGGGGCGTGCTCGACGCCTTGCTCGCGGACCCGCGCCTCCAGTTTGAAGGCCTGAGCGGCAGCAGCGCCGGTGCGATGAATGCGGTGGTGATGGCCGACGGCTGGCTCAGGGGCGGGCGTGACGGTGCGCGCCGGGGCCTGGACGACTTCTGGTCGGCGGTCGGAAGACAAATGCCGTCGGGTCTGGTCAGCAAGGGCGAAAGCGACGCGATCAGCCTGTCGCCGGCGGCCAAGGTGCTGGCCAGCTGGGCCGGCTACTTTTCGCCCGCGCAGCTCAACCCGATGGACCTGAACCCGTTGCGCGACCTGCTCGTCCGCCAGGTCGACTTCGCGCAGCTGCGCCGGGCCAGCCCGTTCAAGCTCTTCGTGGGCACCACCCACGTGAACACCGGCAAGCTGCGCGTGTTCCGCGAAAGCGAGCTGAGCGTGGACGTGCTGCTCGCGTCGGCCTGCCTGCCGACGATTCACCACGCGATCGAGATCGACGGCGAGCCGTACTGGGACGGCGGTTACTGCGCCAACCCCGCCGTCTTTCCGCTGTTCTACGACTGCGATTCTCACGACGTGCTGCTGGTGCTGCTGAGCCCGCTCGAACGCGAAGGCACGCCGCGCAGCGTGGCCGAGATCGAAACCCGCATCCTCGAGCTCGGTTTCAGCGCCAACTTCATGCGCGAGATGCGCATGTTCGTGCACGCGGCCGAATTTTCGAGCCCGGGTTTCCTGACGATGGGGCGGCTCGAGCGGCGCCTGCAGAAGCTGCGCTTTCACATGATCGATTCGAGCCGGCTTGCGAGCCTTGAACGCAGCGAGACCAAGCTGCTCGCGTACGCGCCGTTCCTGGAGTTGCTGCGCTCGCAGGGGCACCAGCGCGCCAGCGCCTGGCTGGCCGAGCATGCCCGCGGGGTGGGGCAGCGCTCGACGGTCGACGTGAAGAAGTGGTTCGCCTGACCCCGTAGCGCTCTTGGGCAGGGCGGCCGGGCCACCGGCAGCCGCGGCGTTGCCGCAGGTGTAGGCCGCTTCCGACAACCGAATCGGTATGCTGATGACGGCGCCGCGCCGGCCCGTTGCTTAGCATCCAGCACATGAATTCACGTGCCAAATTTCTTGTGTTGTTCGACACTGCGCCACGTGCGCTGCTGCTCGACGGCGATCAACGCCTGCTCGGCGAGGTGATCGAAGACGACGGTTTCATCGTCGGCACGTTGCTGCGCACGGCCAAGGCCTGCGCGCTGCCGCTGCTCCCGCTTCTGCTCGCCAGCATGCTGCCGTCTCTGGCCGGAGAGGCGATGCGTTGTTTCGAACTCTGCTGAGGGCCGTCATGCGCGCCGCTTGGGTACAGTCGGCCACCACCACACCGAGAGCTTTTGATGATTCACGTTCTGGCCATCATCACCGCCAAACCCGGCATGCGCGAGCGCATTCTCGAAGCCTACCGGGGCAATGTCGACAGCGTGCGCGCCGAAGCCGGCTGCTTGGCCTACGAGGCCGTCGTCGATGTGGCCGAGGCCAGCACCGGCTTCGCACAGTTCGGGCCTGACGCCTTCGTGGTGGTCGAGAAGTGGGCCTCAATGGATGCGCTGCGCGCCCACGCCGTGGCGCCGCACATGAAGGCGTACGCGAGCCAGGTCAAGGAGCTGACCGCGAGCCGCGCCATTCACGTGCTGCAGCCGGTCTGATCGGCGCCGACGGCGGCACCGGCGGCGGCGTCAGACGTTCATCACGGCCACGGCACGCACGTTGAGGTAGGCCTCGACCGCTTCGGGCCCGCCTTCGGAGCCGTAGCCCGAGTCCTTCACGCCGCCGAAAGGCATCTCGGCCGACGGCATCGCGGGCATGTTGATCCACAGCATGCCGACCTCGACGCGGCGCGCGAGCAGGTCGGCATTCTTCAGCGAGCGTGTGAACGCGTAGCCCGCCAGGCCGAAGGGCAGGCGGTTGGCCTCAGTGATCGCCTCGTCGAGCGTGTTGAAGCTGCGGATAGCTGCCATCGGCCCGAACGGCTCGTCGTTGAACACCTTGGCGTCTTGCGGAACGTCGGCCAGCACCGTGGGCTGCCAGAAGTTGCCGGCGTCGCCGATGCGCTCGCCGCCGGCCAGCACGGTGGCGCCGCGCTGCACGGCGTCTTTCGTGAACTCGGCCATCGCGGTCAGGCGGCGCGGGTTGGCCAGCGGGCCCATCTGCGTGCCTTCGGTCAGGCCGTCGCCGACCTTCAGGCCCTTGGCCTGTTGGGCCAGCGCCGAGGCGAACTCCTTGCGGATGCTTTCGTGCACGAGGAAACGCGTCGGCGAGATGCACACCTGGCCGGCGTTGCGGAACTTCGCGCCGCCGGCCGCCTTGACGGCCAGCGCCACGTCGGCGTCTTCGGCCACGATCACCGGCGCGTGCCCGCCGAGCTCCATCGTCACCCGCTTCATGTACTGGCCGGCCAGCGCCGCCAGCTGCTTGCCGACCGGGGTGGAGCCGGTGAACGTGATCTTGCGGATCACCGGGTGCGGGATCAGGTAGCTCGAGATCTCGGCCGGGTTGCCGTAGACCAGGCCGAGCACACCGGGCGGGATGCCGGCGTCGGCGAAGGCGCGGATCAGCTCGGCCGGTGCGGCCGGCGTTTCTTCGGCGGCCTTCACCAGCATCGAACAACCGGCGGCCAGCGCCGCACCGACCTTGCGCACCACCTGGTTGATCGGGAAATTCCAGGGCGTGAACGCCGCCACCGGCCCGACCGGATCTTTCAGCACCATCTGGCGCAGCGCCAGGCTGCCGCGCGACGGCACGATGCGGCCATAGACGCGCATGCCTTCTTCGGCGAACCACTCGATGATGTCGGCCGCCGCCATCGCTTCGCCCTTGGCCTCGACGAGCGGCTTGCCCTGCTCTTGCGTGAGCACGCGGGCGATGTCGCCGGCGCGCTGGCGCATCAGCTCGGCGGCGCGCCGCATGACCTTGCTGCGCTCGGCTGGCGCCATGTCACGCCAGACTTCGAAGCCCTTTTGTGCCGCTTCGAGCGCCTTGTCCAGGTCGGCCTTGCCGGCTTGCGCCACCCGCCCGATCTCTGCGCCGGTGGAAGGATTGAACACGGCCAGGGTGCGGCCATCGGCGGCGTCCTGCCACTGGCCGTTGATGAAGAGCCGGGTGTTGGGGTAGGTCATCGAAGTTCTCGTCGTGGTGAGGATGAAAGAGGGGGCTGGCCGTCATTTTGCGTCGAAGCCCGGGCCTGCACCAGTTCGTCGGCCCGGCAGCGGTAGTAGGCGATGCCGGCATCAAGGGCCCGGTCGGCCGCGCCGAAGTCGGCCTTGACGCCCAGGTGCGCGTCGGGCACCGCGACGTGTTCCATGCGGCCGCCCCAGAACACGTCGAAGCCGTGCAGCGCGAGCGCCTCGAGGCCGTACACGAGCTCGACGCCGGCCGCTGCCATGCGGGCTGCGTCGGGCAGGGCGGCGGCGCCCTGTTTGTGCAGCAGCTCCTGGCGCGTGGTGGCGCCGTGGGCGTACATCAGCAGGCGCTCGGACGCACCGTGCGGCGACAGCGGGCTGAAGAACAGCGACGTGATGTGCCGCAGCTTCGCCGCGTCGACCACTTCGGTCGCCGCGGTCGCACGCTCCGGCGCCCATTGCACGACCGAGTGGTCGGGTTCGGCCTGCGGGGCGAGCCAGAGGTAGCGCAGCAGCGGGTCGCGCGACTGGGTCTGATGCAGCTGTTCGCACCACTCACGCCGGCCGATGAGGTTGGCCGCACTGGCCAGGGCATCGTGGCTGGCGGTGATGGCGCACAGCGCGGCGAACCACACCCGCTCGGCCTCTTTCGCGCGGGCATGACGGCCGTGGTCGCGCAACTCGTCGAGCCAGGCACCGGCCCAGCCCAGCAGGCGTTCGGCCTGGTTGATGTGTGCTTGCCCGGCTTGCTGCATGGTTCACGGAAACGTTCGGTTCAAAAGCGGACCATAACCGCTGCGAGCTGCGCCGCCCGTTGGCGTGGTGTGGCATCACGATCTCACGCGGTACGCGAAGCGGCGCGTCCATCCCGGGCGGGGGTAGGTGCGCGAGGCGTTGTCGGGTTCCATTGAAGACCGCGGCTTGGGTGCTCGAAGTGTCCTTGGACCCGCGAACCCCTAATGCAGGACGATGGCCAAAGCACGGTTCGGACTTCGCCCACCCGACAGGATGCGCCCGATCCCACAGATTGCAGCGACAAACTCCTACAGCCAAAAAACACGGGTGCCCAAAAAATGCACCCATGGAACAGCGCCAATCCCACGCATGGATCGAGCAGTTTTGCGTTCAGCTTCTGCGGAGCCGGCCGGACCTGCCGTGCCGATTTGCCGTATCCAGGGCGATTGCGACTTTTCCGCACGCCGCAGACCTGCACCCGGAAGAGGCCGCGAGGCTCCTCGCAGCAGCCTTGCCCGAGGCGGGCGCGCGGTCCGCTGGAGCCAATGGCGGGCGCCGATGATTTCCTCAGAATCGAGGCGCGACTGGATGCACCGCTTCGGCAGCCGCCTGATGAAGCTGGAGCCCGCCCTGAACGCCGTGAACGCTGCTCAACAGGCAGCCGCCGCCTACGCACAGCACGCCACCGTCTCCGAGCCGAAACGCGCAGAGCTGACCACCGGAGGGTCACTTTCGCCACAGACCAGCGCGCGATACGTTGGGGGGTAGCTGCGTGCGACCGCGATTCTGCAAGCAGCTGCTCCAGCATGACTCCGCTGGGTTCCGATTTCCCTCACCCGCTCCGAGCCGCACTGGCCTCGTGCCTGCCAGGCTGGTGCATGCAATGGCCACGCATGCAGCGCAGAATTTTCAAGCCCATCGACCCCCTCACCCGAGTGATGGTGCGTCATCGAACGCCCGGTGACACTCGTTTCCAGCGCGCTCGCTGGTGCGCGGCGACGAGGATCGAGGCATGTCCCTGAACGAACTGAAAAGAAACTACGCGCGGCTGCGCGACGAAATCAATTCCGTTGGCGGTGCCGGTGAGCGCAGCGAGGCCAAGCTGGCCCGCCTGATCTGCGAGCTCGACCAGATCGATCAGGACCTCGCCACATTCAAACGCCTGGCGCGCTCCGCGCCGACGCTGCGCGACGTGGTCGCGGCCTGACTTCACGCGCCGCCGTCCGGTACGGGCGCTGCGGCCCGCAGGTCGTCAGGGAATGGCCGCATGCTGTGCGGCCCTCGGCACGTTCACAATCCGCCACCCTGGCCCCGGCTTGAATCCCCATGCTTCCGACCCCGCTGAGCGTCTTTTCGCTCGTGACTCTTTCCGACGCCTGCGTTCAGGGTCTCGAAGCTTCGGCGTTCGGCCCCTTCGCGGTTCGGGTGTGCACCGACTCGGCACAAGCGCAAGCCCACCTCGCGGCGCACACCTGTGATGCCTTGTTGCTCGACGCCGGCATGGCGGCCGGCGCTGCGGCCCTCGCCGAAGTGGGCGTGATGGCGCCGGCCACGCTGGTGGTGGGCCCGGCGCTCGGCAGCGACGCGGTGCTCGCCTGGCTGCAGCGCGGCGCGCAAGACGTGCTCGGCCACGATGAACTCGACGCCGCCTCGTTGCCGCAGCGCATTCGCGCCGCGATCGAACGCAAGCGGGTCGAGCGCGATGCACGCAAGTCTTACGCGACCGATCTGGCCACCGGCCTGCCGCACCAGCAGCAACTGATCGAACACATGAGCCACCTGCTGGCGCTGCGCGAACGCGAACCTTCGCCGATGGCGGTACTGGTGTTGCGCATCGAAGGCCTGGCCACGACACAGGCTCGCCTCGGCCTTGAGGCAGCCCATGTGCTGCGCCGCAAGATCGCGGTGCGCCTGCGGGCCGGTGTGCGCGCCAGCGACGTGGTGGCTTCGCTCGGCGAAGCGTCGTTCGCGGTGCTGCTCGGCTCGATCCTGGCGCCGGCCGATGCCGAGCGTGTCGGCGCCAAATTGCTGAAGGCGCTGCTCGACCCGTTCACGGTGGCTGGCGAAACGCTGGCCGTGTCGGTGGCGCTGGGGATCGGTCAGTACCCTCAGGACGGCGCCCAGCCCGACGCGCTGTTGCGCCGCGCCCTCGGCCTGGCGGCCTCGGCATCAGCACAAGGCCGCGCTGGCCTCGCGAGTGCATCCGACGCCAATGGCCGAGTGCCGCAGGCAGCGAACGACGATTGAAGCCGTTGCGCCGGCGCGCCAAGGCTCACTTCAAGATGTCGCCCAGGCACAGGTACTTGATCTCGACGTAGTCGTCGATGCCGTGGTGCGAGCCTTCGCGCCCGAGGCCCGATTGTTTGACGCCGCCGAACGGCACTTCGGCGGTCGAGATGATCCCGGTGTTGATGCCGACCATGCCCGATTCCAGCGCTTCGCCGACGCGGAAGATGCGGCCCACGTCGCGGCTGTAGAAGTACGCTGCCAGGCCGAATTCGGTGTCGTTGGCCAGCGCGATCGCCTCGGCCTCGGTCTTGAAGCGGAACACCGGCGCCACCGGGCCGAAGGTTTCTTCGCGTGCGCACAGCATGTCGGCGGTGGTGTCGGTCAACACGGTTGGCTCGAAGAAGCGCGCGCCGAACTTCTTGCCGCCGGCCACGAGCTTCGCACCCTTGGCGAGGGCGTCGGCGACGTGGCTCTCGATCTTCGCGATGGCGTTGTCGTCGATCATCGGTCCCTGGCTGACGCCGGCCTCGAAGCCGTTGCCGACCTTGATCGCTTTCACCTTCGCGACGAGCTTGGCGACGAACGCGTCGTAGACGCTGTCTTGCACGTAAAGGCGGTTCGCGCAGACGCAGGTCTGGCCCGCGTTGCGGTACTTGCTCGCGAGCGCGCCGTCGGCGGCGCTGTCGAGGTCGGCGTCGTCGAAGACGATGAAGGGTGCATTGCCGCCGAGTTCGAGCGAGAGTTTCTTGATCGTCGGTGCACACTGTTTGGCGAGAATGCGGCCGACTTCGGTCGAGCCGGTGAACGAGAGGTGCCGCACCACGTCGCTCTCGCACAGCAACTGGCCGATCTCGGCCGACTTCTTTGCGGTGATGATGTTCAACACGCCCGGCGGCAGCCCGGCGCGCTGCCCGAGTTCGGCGATCGCCAGCGCCGACAGCGGCGTCTGCCCCGCGGGCTTGACGATCACCGGGCAGCCTGCGGCGAGCGCCGGGCCGACCTTGCGCGTGATCATCGCAATCGGGAAGTTCCACGGCGTGATCGCTGCGCACACACCCATCGCCTGCTTGATGACGATGTAACGTTTGTTGTTGTCGGTGGTCGGAATCGTTTCGCCGTAGACCCGCTTGCCCTCTTCGGCGAACCACTCGATGAAGCTCGCGCCGTAGACCACTTCGCCTTTCGCTTCGGCGAGCGGCTTGCCCTGCTCGGCGGTCATGATGCGGGCCAGGTCGTCGGCGTGCGTGAGCATCAGGTTGAACCACTTCATCAGGATCGCGCTGCGTTCCTTGGCAGTCTTGCCGCGCCACGCCGGCAGCGCGCGGTTCGCCGCGTCTATCGCGGCTCGCGTTTCCGCGACACCGAGGTCGGCCACGTCGACGAGCTTCAGCCCGGTGGCCGGGTCGGTCACGTCGAAGCGCGCGTTGCCGGCGACCCATTCGCCGTTGATCAGGCCGTGGGTTTTCAGAAGGCTCGGGTCGGCCAACGTGGCGAGGGGCGAAGTCTTCATGTCCATGGGTCAGTCTCCGAAGGGAAAGGCGCTCAACGCGGGTGCTGTCGATCATAAAGCGCGCTGCCACAGCCCGCGCTGGGTCGAGGCCGCGGCAGCACCCCCGACCTATAATCAAAACCCTCGATAAATCAAGCAGTTACGGGCCGCTCATGCAGGCCATGCGTCGCCGCCAGAAAGCCACGGAATGAAAGCCTCGGAAATCCGCCAGACCTTCCTGAAGTTCTTCGAATCGAAGGGCCACACCATCGTTGCCTCGAGCCCGGTGGTGCCGGGCGACGACCCGACGCTGCTGTTCACGAACGCCGGCATGAACCAGTTCAAGGACGTGTTCCTCGGCTTCGACAAGCGGCCTTACCACCGCGCAACCACCTCGCAGAAGTGCATTCGTGCCGGCGGCAAGCACAACGACCTCGAGAACGTGGGCTACACGGCTCGCCACCACACCTTCTTCGAGATGCTGGGCAACTTCAGCTTCGGCGACTACTTCAAGAAGGACGCGATCAGCTACGCGTGGGAGCTGCTGACCGAGGTCTACAAGCTGCCGAAAGACAAACTCTGGGTCACGGTGTATGCCGAAGACGACGAGGCCTACGACATCTGGAACAAGGCCATCGGTGTGCCGGCCGAGCGCATCGTGCGCATCGGCGACAACAAGGGCGCGCGCTACGCTTCCGACAACTTCTGGATGATGGGCGACACCGGCCCGTGCGGCCCGTGTACCGAGATCTTCTACGACCACGGGCCCGAGATCGCCGGCGGCCCGCCGGGGTCAAAGGACGAAGACGGTGACCGCTACATCGAGATCTGGAACAACGTGTTCATGCAGTTCAACCGCGATGAAGCGGGGGTGATGCACAAGCTACCGAAACCGAGCGTCGACACCGGCATGGGGCTGGAGCGTTTGACGGCCGTGCTGCAGCACGTGCACTCGAACTACGAGATCGACATGTTCGTGAATTTGCTGGCTGCGGCGAAAGCGCAGGTCGATGCGGCCGGTGGCGGTGACTGCGACAAGAACGCGCCTTCGCTGAAGGTCATCGCAGACCACATTCGTGCTTGCACGTTCACCGTGGACGACGGCGTGATCCCCGGCAACGCCGGCCGCGGCTATGTGCTGCGGCGCATCACGCGCCGAGCCATTCGCCACGGCTACAAGCTCGGCGCACGCAGGCCGTTCTTCCACCTGCTCGTCGCCGCGTTGGCCAAAGAAATGGGCGACGCGTACCCCGAATTGCGTCAGGGTGAGAAGCGCGTGAACGAGGTGCTGAAGCAAGAAGAAGAAGGTTTCTTCCGCACCATCGCCAATGGCATGGAGATTCTGGAAAAAGAGCTCGAAGCCGCCGCGCCTGTACCGGCGTTTCGTCTGGGCATGCCGCACGTGCAGATGGGTTCAGCTGTGCTCAGCGGCGAAACCGCCTTCAAGCTGCACGACACCTACGGCTTCCCGCTCGACCTGACGGCCGACGTGTGCCGCGAGCGCGGTGTCACGGTCGACAGCGCCGGCTTCGACGCCGCGATGAACCGCCAGCGCGAACAGGCGCGTGCAGCGGGCAAGTTCAAGATGGCGGCCGGCCTCGAATACACCGGCGCCGCCACTGCGTTCCACGGCTACGACCAGCTCGTGCGCGACGGCTCTAAAGTCACCGCCGTCTACATCGACGGCACGCCGGCCAGCAGCGCGAAGGCCGGCGACGACGCCGTGATCGTGCTCGACCACACGCCGTTCTACGCCGAGTCGGGCGGCCAGGCCGGTGACACCGGCGAGCTGCGCAACGCCACCTCGCGTGTGCTCGTCGAAGACACGATCAAGGTGCAGGCGGCGGTGTTCGGCCACCACGGGCGTGTGGTCGAAGGCGAGATCAAGGTCGGCGACGTGCTGAACGCGCGCGTCGATGCAGAGCGCCGCATCAAGACCGTTCGCAACCACTCGGCCACGCACCTGATGCACAAGGCCTTGCGCGAAGTGCTGGGCGATCACGTGCAGCAGAAGGGCTCGCTCGTGAATGCCGAACGCACACGTTTCGACTTCGCCCACAACACGCCGATGACGATCGGGCAGATCGCGCAGGTCGAAGCGCTGGTCAACGCCGAGATCCTCGCCAATGCCGCGACGCAGGCGCGCGTGATGCCCATCGAAGCGGCGCAGAAAACCGGCGCGCTGATGCTGTTCGGCGAGAAGTACGGCGACGAGGTGCGTGTTCTAGACATCGGCAGCAGCCGCGAACTCTGCGGTGGCACCCATGTGCAGCGCACCGGCGACATCGGCTTGTTCAAGATCGTTGCCGAAAGCGGCGTGGCTGCCGGTGTGCGGCGCGTCGAGGCGGTCACCGGCGACAACGCGCTGGCTTACCTGCAGTCGCTCGAAGGCACGGTGGCGCATCTTGCCGGCGCGCTGAAGTCTGCGCCGCACGAAGTGCCGGTGCGCCTTGCGCAGGTGCTCGAGCAGGTGCGTGCGCTCGAGAAGGAACTCGCGTCGATCAAAGGCAAGCTCGCTTCGGCGCAGGGCGACGAATTGCTCGCGCAGGCGGTCGATGTTGGCGGCCTGAAAGTGCTGGCCGCGCAGCTCGAAGGCGCCGACGCAAAAACACTGCGTGACACGCTCGACAAGCTCAAAGACAAGCTCAAGAGCGCGGTGATCGTGCTGGCCGCGGTCGAGGGTGGCAAGGTGCAGCTCGCAGCCGGCGTCACCAACGACCGCATCGGCAAGCTCAAGGCCGGCGAGCTCGTCAACTTCGTCGCGCAGCAGGTCGGCGGCAAAGGGGGCGGCAAGGCCGACATGGCGATGGCCGGTGGCACCGAACCCGGCAAGGTCGGCGCGGCGCTCGCTTCGGTGCAGGGCTGGGTGGCCGAACGGGCCTGAACGGCAAGGCAAAGGCGCGCGATGACGATCACGATCCGGCGTGTCACCACGAAAGACGCTGCCGCACTCGCCCAGTTGATGAGCGACCCGGCCGTCTTCGGCGGCCTGTTGCAGGTGCCGTACCCGAGCGAAGAGCGCTGGGTGGCGCAGCTCGCCGGCACCGGCGCAGCCGACAAGGCCGATCTGTCGCTGGTGGCCGAGCTGAACGGCGAGGTCGTGGCTTCGGCCGGTTTGTATGCGGCAGGACCGGCGCTGCGCCGCCGCCATGTGATGGGCCTGGGCATTTCTGTCGCCCGTGTGGCGCAGGGGCAGGGCGTGGGCACCGCGTTGATGACGGCGCTGTGCGACTACGCCGACCAGTGGCTCAACACGCTGCGCATCGAACTCACCGTGTACACCGACAACGACGTGGCGCTTCGGCTCTACCGGCGCTTCGGCTTCGAGATCGAAGGCACGTTCAAGGGTTATGCGATGCGCGACGGGCGTTATGTCGACGCGCATTCGATGGCGCGTTTCCACCCCGCGCCTGCGTCGATTGCCGCGCCTGCGCGGGGCGCCTGAGGTGTTGCGCGCGGCGCTGCTGGTGCTTGCGGCGGCGCTGCTGCCCACGGCACACGCGCAAGAACAGGTCGAGTTCGACAGTCTCGACGTGGCCGGTGGCAAACCCGTGCGCTTGCTCGGCCACTGGTTGCCGGCCCCCAACCCGACGGCCAGAGCACCGGCGCTCGTGCTGCTGCACGGCTGCAGCGGGCCATATGAACGCAGCGGCAGGCTGGACCAGCGCATGCGAAGTTATGCCGCATTGCTGAACGCGCAAGGCGCGCACGCGCTGGTGCTGGACTCGCTCACGCCGCGTGGCGAGAAAGAACTCTGCACACAGAAGCTCGGGACCCGCGAGGTCACGCAGGCCAATCGCCGCCTCGATGCGCTTGCAGCACTTGCGTGGCTGGCGCGGCGCACCGGTGTCGACCCGCAGCGGCTCGGCTTGCTGGGCTGGTCGAACGGCGGCAGCACTGTGCTGGCGGCGATCAACAACCGCCACCCTGCGGTGGCGGCGGCGAGTGCGAAGGCGGCGTTCGCAGTGGCTTTTTACCCCGGCTGCGAAGCTGAGCTCAAACGTGGCTTCCAATCGTCCACACCGCTGCTGATGCTGGTCGGCGAGGCCGATGACTGGACACCTGCCGCGCCTTGCCATGAACTGGCGAGCACGGTTGCGGGGCCGGGCAGGCCGGCGATCGAAGGCTATGCCGGCGCGTACCACGGCTTCGACTCAAATGCGCCGGTGCGGCTGCGCAAGGACGTGCCCAACGGCGTGAAGCCGGGGCAGGGCGTGCATGTCGGTGGCGACCCGGCGGCGCGTGAAGCATCACGTCAGCGCCTGCTGCAGTTCCTCGCGCAACACTGACTCTCAGTCGGCGCCGGCCCAGAACACCGCGAACCAGCCGCGTTCGTCGGTCCAGTGCTGCGGTTTCCTGAAGCCGGCTTGCTGCAACAGCGCCGCGAAACCGTCGATCGTGTACTTGCACGAGTTCTCGGTGTGCATGCGTTCGCCGGCCTGGAACGAGCGCTCGCCTCCCGGCCAGCGCACGGTGAGCGCCGCGCGCGCTTCGAGGTGCATTTCGACGCGCGACTGCGCGTCGTTGTAGAGGCCGACGTGGCGCCACTGCCGCGGGTCGAAGTCGGCACCGATGAGGCGGTTCAGGTGGCGCAACAGGTTGAGGTTGAAGGCCGCGGTCACGCCCAGCGCGTCGGCATACGCGGCTTCGAGAATCGGCGCGGGCTTGACCAGATCGACACCGATCAACAGCCCACCGCCGCCGGCCTCCTCGCGCACACGTTCGAGGAACACCAGCGCTTCATCGGGCGTGAAGTTGCCGATGCTCGAGCCGGGGTAGAAGAAAGCCGGGCGATGCTCGACGAGCGCGGCCGGCAGCTCGAACGACTGCGAAAAGTCCAGGCCAAGCCCGACCACGTCGAGCGCCGGGTGCTCACGCTGCACCCGCCGCAGCGCGTCGTGCAGGTAGTCAACCGAGATGTCGACGGCGATGTACTGGCTCGGCTCCAGCAGCGGGAACAGGCGTGTGGCCTTGGCGCAGTTGCCCGCACCCAGATCGATCAGCGTCGCGCCTGCGCCCACCTCGCGGGCCATCGCCGCACCGTGGGCCGCGAAGATCGCGGCCTCGGTGCGTGTGGGGTAGTACTCGGGCAATTCGGTGATCGCTTCGAACAGGAACGAGCCGAGCCGGTCGTAGAAGAACTTCGGCGAGGCGCTGGCTGGCGTGCCCAGCAGCGCGGCCTTGGCGGCGGCGAGGTCGGCGTTGTCGTCGGCGACGCGGTTCTGGATCAAGCGGGGAGTGCGGTGCATGCGCTTTTGGATAAGTGGGCGGGGCTTGTCCGACACTTGGGAGAGGTGTCGTCTGTGACCACCCTACCTTACATCGGTATCGCTCAGAATGCGGGGGATGAGGATCCCTTCAAGTTGCCAGACATCGCGACGCCAGGTTCTCGGCCTGTCGCTGGCCGCGCTCGCGGCGGCGGCTGTGCCGGGGGCCGCACGCGCCGGCTATATGGTGCGCGCCTGGCCCGAGGGCAAGGCGGTGCCAGCGCTCGGTTTGATCGACCTGGACGGCAAGACCTGGAACCTCGCGGCCCTGAAGGGCCAGCCGGTGATGCTGAACTTCTGGGCCAGCTGGTGCGAGCCCTGTCGCGCCGAGATGCCTTCGCTGGAACTGCTGGCCACCCGCCACGAGCGCGCCGGGCTGGTGGTGCTGGCGGTGAACTACCAGGAAGCGGTGCCAGTCATCAAGCGCTTTCTCGACGTGCGGCCATTTTCGCTGCCGATCCTGCTCGACCGCGACGGCGCCGCCGCCGCCGCCTGGACGCCCCGGGTCTTCCCGACCACGGTGCTGATCGACCGCCTCGGCACGCCGCGCCATTCGGTGCACGGCGACCTCGACTGGATGGGCCCGGCGGCGCGCGAGCTGATCGAGCCGCTGCTGCATTCAAAACCGCACACCGCATGAGCGGCAGTTGTGTTGCGCCGCACCGATAATCCCGGCTTCGTCTGAAGCGGAGCTCAGCCTGATGCAGATCGGTTTTTCCATCAACGAGATCCTCGCCCTGGCCACACTCGTCACCGGTGTCTGCTGGGTCGCCTGGAAGTTCAAGACCCTGCGTCTGGGCCGTGTGCCCGACAAGAAGCCGCTGTGGGTCAGCTTCGGCGCCGAACTGTTCGTGGTGGTGGCGCTGATGTTCACCTGCCGCGTGGCGGTGGCCGACTGGCCCAAGGTGCCGACCGGTTCGATGGAGCCGACCTTGCGTGTCGGCGACTACCTGCTCGTCAACCACCTCGCCTACGGGCCGCGCCTGCCGTTCACCAACACCGCCATCGAGTTCGGCCAGCCCCAGCGTGGTGACGTGGTGGTGTTCCGTTACCCGCTCGACGTGTCGGAGTTCTATGTGAAGCGCCTGGTCGGTGTGCCGGGCGATACGGTCGCGTTCCACAACGGTGCCGTCAGCATCAACGGCGCGCCCTTCGATGCGCCGGTGATCAGCGAGGGCATCGGCGCGCAGGTCGCACCGGAAGACCGCGGTCAGTGGCTGCTGCGCGAAACGGTGGCCGGCAACAGCCGCACGATCAAGGTCAACCCCTTCGTGATGGGGCGCCTGGCCACAGACGGAATGGCCGAACACTGCACTGTGCGGGGCCCGACCGAGTGGTCGTGCACCGTGCCAGCGGGGCAGTACCTGATGATGGGCGACAACCGCGACAACTCTGCTGATTCGCGCATCTGGGGCTTTCTGCCGCACGCGCAAGTCTACGGCAAGGCGGTGCGGGTGCTGTTCAACCTGAGCGACCTGTCGCGCGCCTGGACTGCGCTGTGAGCCAGCACGCCCTGTCGAACGAACTCGCCGGCAAGCACATCGTGCTCGGCCTCTCGGGTGGCATCGCCTGCTACAAGGCCGCCGACTTCGTGCGCGAAATAGTGAAAGCCGGCGCCACGGTGCAGGTGGTGATGAGCGAAGCGGCCGAACAGTTCATCACGCCGGTGACGATGCAGGCGCTGTCGAACCGCGTGGTCCACACCGGTCAGTGGGACGCGCGCGAGCCGAACAACATGGCGCACATCAACCTGACCCGCGAAGCCGATGCGGTGGTGGTGGCGCCGGCCAGTGCCGACTTCATCGCCAAGCTGGCGCAGGGCCGTGCCGACGATCTGCTCAGCCTGATGTGCCTGGCGCGGCCGACCGAGCGCTGCCCGCTGCTGGTGGCGCCGGCGATGAACCGCGAGATGTGGGCACACCCGGCGACGCAGCGCAACGTGGCACAGGTGAAGAGCGACGGCGCATTCGTGCTCGGCCCCGGCAGTGGTGACCAGGCCTGCGGCGAGACCGGCGACGGCCGCATGCTCGAGCCGGCCGAATTGCTCGCCGATCTGGTCGCGTATTTCCAGCCGAAGTTGCTGGCTGGCAAGACGCTTCTGATCACCGCCGGGCCCACCTTCGAGCCGCTCGACCCGGTGCGTGGCATCACCAATCGTTCCAGCGGCAAGATGGGTTTTGCGATCGCACGCGCCGCCGCCGAAGCGGGTGCTGCGGTCACGCTCGTGGCCGGGCCGGTGCACTTGGCCACGCCACGCGGGGTGCAGCGCATCGACGTGGGCACGGCGCAGCAGATGTTCGATGCGGTGCTGCCGATTGCGCCGAAGCACGACGTATTCGTCGCCACGGCGGCCGTGGCCGACTGGCGCACCGCGGTGGTGTCGGAGCAGAAGATCAAGAAGGCGCCGGGCAAGAACTTGCCCAGCTTCGAGTTGACCGAGAACCCCGACATCCTCGCGGCCGTGGCGCGCCTGCCCGACTCGGCCGCGCAGCGAAGGCCGTACTGCGTGGGTTTTGCCGCCGAGAGCCACGAACTGCTCAAACACGCGCGCGAGAAGCTCGAACGCAAACAGGTGCCGCTGATCGTGGCTAACGTCGGTCCCGCCACCTTCGGGCAGGACGACAACGCGCTGAC
>JAYVTD010000320.1:0-12645 GCA_043774765.1 Rhizobacter sp.
ATGGCTCCGGCAAAGACCCCTGCACATGAAGCCGACGAAGGAAACACGATGAAGACCAGCGTTATCGAAGTTCACGCCATGCTGTCGGTGCTGAGCGTGGACGAAGTGGAGAAGCGGATCGGCGATGTGCCGGGCGTCGAGAGCGTGACGGTGAATTTCGCCGGTGAGAACGCCAGCGTGCGCTACGACGAAACCCGGCTGGAAGTTGCCGACATCAAGTCCGCACTGCGCCTGCGGGCGCACGAGCCCGAAGCCTCCGAGGTGGACGCGCCGGTCGCAGCAGCGCTGCCAGAGGCCGCAGCGGCCGCACCGGCCGCGCCAGCAGCACCGGCCACACCCGCCCCGATGTCGAAGCCCGGCGCCCATACGATGCCTGCGGGCATGAACATGCCGGGCATGGCCGCGCCCGCTGCCGATGCCGCCAACGTTTCCAAGCCAAGCCCTCCTCCCGTTTCGGCCACGCCGGTGGCGGCCACGTCCTTGTTCCAGAAATTGAAGTCGTGGCTTTCGCCGGCAGGCGCTGACAGCAAGGCGGCCACGCCGTCGCCGGATGCGGCCGACCACAAGGGCCACGCTGGCCACGGCGGCGCAGCGTCGCCGATGTCGTCAGACATGGCCCAGGAGATGGGCCACGGCGGCAACATGGACCTGCCCGCCATGGTGCGCGACATGCGCAACCGCTTCTGGATCTGCCTCGTGTTCACGGTGCCGATCTTCATCTACTCGCCGATGGGCGGCATGTTCCCGGCGCCTGCACCGCCCTTCGGCCTGCCCCTCAACCAGTGGTTGTTCGGCCTGGCCAGCGCGGCCGTTCTTTACCCGAGCTGGCCGTTCTTTGTGGCGGCCTGGCGCGCGCTTTTGAAAGGCAAGCTGAACATGGCGACGCTGATCGTGCTCAGCGTCGGCACCGGCTACTTGTTCAGCGTCGGCGCCACCTTCTTCTTCGCGAGCGAACAGTTCTTTGAAGCGGTTTCCGTGCTGCTGGTGTTCATCCTGCTCGGCCACTGGCTGGAGATGCGGGCCCGTGCCGGTGCTTCGTCGGCCATCAAGGCGCTGATGGACCTGACGCCGGCCAAGGCCTTCGTGCTGCGCAAGGGTGCCGAGGTCGAAGTGGCGACCGCCGAGGTGGTCGTGGGCGACACCGTCGTGATCCGGCCCGGCAACAAGATCCCGGTGGACGGCACGGTCGAGTCGGGCGACTCATTGGTCGATGAATCGATGCTCACCGGCGAGTCGATGCCGGTGCAAAAAGGCCCCGGCGCCAAGGTGGCCGGCGCCACCATCAACACCAGCGGCACGTTCCGCTACAAGGCCACCAAGGTCGGCTCCGACACGGCGCTGGCCCAGATCGTCAAGCTGGTGCAGGAGGCGCAGAACTCCAAGGCGCCGGCGCAACTGCTTGCCGACAGAGCAGCGCAGTGGCTGGTGGTCGCCGCGATTGCCGTCGGGCTCACGACCTTCGCCGTGTGGTTCTGGTGGATCGGCCAGCCGCTGCTGTTCGCCGTGACGCTGACCATCACCGTCTTCGTCATCGCCTGCCCCGACGCGCTCGGCCTGGCCACACCGATGGCGGTGATGGTCGGCACCGGCCTGGGCGCCGCCAACGGCATCCTGTTCAAGAACGCGTCGGCATTGGAAGACGCCACCAAGCTCAACGTCATCGTCTTCGACAAAACCGGCACGCTCACCGTCGGCAAGCCTGAGGTGGTCGACATGGTGATGGCCGAGGGCATCACCGAAGACGTGCTGCTGCTCGCCGCTGCGGCCGTCGAGCAAGGGTCGGCGCACCCCTTGGCGCAAGCTGTGTTGCGGCGCGCATCGAAGCTGGAAGTCGTCGCCCCGACAGGCTTCAAGAGCATCGACGGCATGGGCGCACAGGCGTTGACCGCCGCCGGCATCGTCTTCCTCGGCAACCGCCTGCTGATGGACACCCAGAAGCTCGCGCTCGGGCCGCTGGAAGTTGATGCCGCGCGGCTGCAGGGCGAAGGCCGGACGGTGGTGCACGTGGCGCAGAACGGCAAGCTGATCGGCCTGATCGCCATCGCCGACGCCATTCGGCCCACTGCCAAGGCGGCGGTCGCCAAATTGCGTGAGCGCGGCATCGAGGTGGTGATGCTGACGGGCGACAACGCGGGCACCGCAAAGCGCATTGCCGCTGATCTGGGCATCACCAGCGTTCTGTCCGATGTATTGCCTGGCCAGAAAGCCGCCAAGATCAAGGAACTGCAGGCGACGGGCAAATTGGTCGGCATGGTCGGCGATGGCGTCAACGACGCGCCCGCATTGACGCAGGCGAACGTCGGCTTCGCCATCGGCGCCGGCACCGACGTGGCGATGGACAGTGCCGACGTCGTGCTGATGAAGAGCGACCCTTATGACATCGTCGGCGCCATCGAGCTGTCGCGCGCGACCTTGCGCAAGATGCACCAGAACCTGGCGTGGGCGGTGGGCTACAACGTGATCGCCTTCCCGCTGGCCGCTGGGGTGCTCTATCCCTTCACGCTGTCGCCCGAGATCGCGGCGCTGTCGATGTCGGGCAGTTCGGCGGTGGTGGCCATCAACGCGCTGCTGCTCAAGCGCACCAAGCTGGCCGGCATCAAGAGTGCCAAGCCCAAAGCCGCTGCTGCGCCGGCACCGGCTGCCGCGGGGGCGACCGCGTGAGCGCACCGGGCCGTCACCGGCGTTGACGCGGCGACACCTGCACTCATGAGCAAAACGCTCAACAAGCACGAGCGCGCCGATCTGGGGCCGCTGCAACTGCTCTTTCTGGCGGCGGCAGTGTTCGTCGTGTCGGCCGGCTACGGCGCCCTGTTGCCGCTGCTGCCGGCCTGGCTGGCGCAGCAGATGCCCGGATCGACACCCAGCGAAGTCGCCCGCCATGTGGGCTTTCTGAGCGGTGCGTACACGGCCGGCGTGCTGGTCGGTGCGCCGATCTGGGGACTGATCTCCGACCGCCTGGGCCGCCCGCGCATCCTGATCTTCGGGCTGGTCGGCTATGTTGCCAGTCTGCTGCTGTTGCTGCTGCCTTCGATGGGTGGCCTTTGGACAATTTACGTCCTGCGCGTGGCGGCCGGGTTGTTCGTCGCCGCCGTGGTGCCGGTGGTGCCGGCGCTGGTGGCAGCACACACGCCCAAGGCGATTCGGGCGCGCCGCTTCGCCTGGCTGGGCGCGGCTTCGTTGCTGGGTTTCCTGTTCGGGCCGGCGCTGAATGCCGTGGCCGATGCCCTGGCCGCGGTGTTCAGCGACGGCGCTGCGTTGGCCACCCTGTCAATACGCATCGTCATCGTGCTGTCAGCGCTGCTCGGCGCATCGATGATGCTGGGCTTGGCCCTGACCTTGCCCGCCGATGCGGGTGCGCCAGAGAGCGACGCCGCCGAGCCCCATGCCAGCGTGCCGGCGGGTTTCGCGGCCCTGTGGTGGTTGAGCGTCGCCGTGAACCTGGTGCTGTCCGGCTTCGAACTCGGCATCGTGTTGCAGGGCCGGCAGCACGCCGAACTTTCGACACAGCAGGTGGCGATGATGTTCGCTGAATGCAGCCTGGTGATGCTCGGCATCAACGCGCTGCTGTTCTTCACCGGGCTGCTCGACAAAGTGCCGCCGCGCTACTTTGTCGCAGCCGGTTCTGTGCTCGGCATGGTGGGCCTGGCGGTGCTGGCGCTGCACCAGAGCAACACCGGGATGTACGTCGGCGTCAGCCTCACATCGGCCGGCACCGGCCTGGTCCTGCCGGTAATCGCATTCCTCGCCGCCGGAGCCGCGCAGCACAGCCTGGGCGCAACGATGGGTGGCCTGGCAGCGGCGGGCGCGCTGGGGCAGACACTCGGCTCGGCCGCCAGCGGCTGGCTGTTTGGTGCCCTTGCACAACTCAGCTTCGCGTGGCTTGCCCTGCCACTGCTGGTGACGTTGATCGTGCTGATGGTGCGCCCTTCATGGTGGGCGCGTGCGGGCCATGCGCCACCTGCTGCACTCGCACCCATCCCGAACTGACCTGCGCAGGTTTGCAACTCAAGGAGCAAGACATGGACTGGCTGGCACAAAACTGGATCTGGGTACTTTTCGGCGTGGCCTTCGTGGCGATGCACCTGTTCGGGCACGGTGGCCATGGGGGACATGGCGGCCATGGAGGCCACGGTTCGGGCCCAACCAGCCGCCGCGACGCGAGCGATGCAGCCGCTCCAGGGGCCGCCGGCGCTCGCCCCGCGGCGCCACCCGCCGGCAGCGGTACACACCACCACTAGGAGCACTTCATGTTGAACATCAAGGTTGTTTCGTGGGCGCTCGCCACCACGGCGCTGATCTCGTTTGTTGTCTGCGTGGGCTACGGGCTCGTCACGCCGGAAACCCTGCACATGCACGCCTTCCTCGAACAAGTGCTGCCGGGTTTCAAGTGGCTCACGCTGCCGGGTTTTCTGATCGGGCTGGTCGAGAGCTTTCTCTACGGGGCCTACGCGGGCCTGGTGTACGTGCCGGTCTACAACTTCTTTGCGCACCGCTTCCAGCCCGGCAATTCGTGATGAACACACCGTGAACCCGTTGCCCCTGATCGACCTGCGGTTTGCCGCGCTGGCCACTGCGCTGACCCATCGCGACCCTTGCCTCAATCAGCTCGCGCCGCAACGGGAATCAACAGCGGTCACGACAGCTTGTCACTTTTCGCTTTCAGACATTCACTCAAAAGGCGCATTCACATGATCAGCAGAAGAAAACTTTTCGCGCTCTCTGGCGTGGCCGCTTTGGCCGGCGCCGGAGGTGCCGCCTGGATGTATGGCGGCAGGACTCGCCTTCATCCAACGGCCACCTCGCCTGTCAACCCTTACCCGTTCGATCCCATCAGGGCAGAAAACTTCCAGCAAAAGCTGTTCATCCCCGGCGCCAGCGGTCCGTTCGGTGTGCTGGACGTCGCCGGGCCGCTGCAAATTCGCACGACAGTGGCGAGTTTTCCCATCCTCAAAGGACAGGCTTCGCCCTTCCTGCTTTACCAGACCGAGCAGGCAGGCAAGGCCTTTCAGAACCCGATCCTGCGCATCGAAAGTGGCGCCCGTTTTCAAGCCACGCTGAGCAATGGGCTGCCGCAGCCGACCATCATTCACTGGCACGGGTTGCACACGCCGGCTGCCATGGATGGGCATCCCGCCAGCACCATCGGTCCCGGCGGCCGCTACGACTATGACTTCACCGTTCGCAACCGGGGCGGTACCTATTGGTACCACACCCATGCGCACGAATTGACGGCTGAACAGGCCTATGGCGGTCTCGCCAGCTTCTTCCTGGTCGGCGACGAAGACCAGCGCAAGCTGGCCAAGGCACTCGACCTGCGGCTGGGGGAAACCGATTTGCCGCTCGTGATCCAGGACAAGCAGTTCGACGAGTCCGGAAAGCTCCATTACAAGCCCAACATGAACGAATCCATGATGGGCTGGTTGGGCGACATCATTCTTGCCAATCTGACGCCCAATGCCTTCCTGACCGTCACACCCCGCCTCTACCGTTTGCGCTTGCTCAACGGCTCCAATTCACGCATTTACCGACTCGCCTTCGTCACGGCCAACAAGCCCCTGGAGTTCGCGGTGATCGGCACCGACGGCGGCCTGCTCGAGCAACCCGAAACGGTCAACGAGGCCTACCTCGCGCCCGGCGAACGGCTGGATGTGTTGTTCGACGCCGGGCAAGCGCAGCCCGGGGACGACGTGTTTCTCAGGAGCCTGGCGTTCGACCCCATGGATAACGAGCATGGCGGGGGCATGCAGGGCATGCAAGGCATGCCGGGCATGGGCGGCATGGGGGGCAAGAGCTCGTCTCGACTGCCACAAGGCGCGGAGTTCAACGTGTTGAAACTGTCGGTCACAGCGGGCGAGCGCAGTGCAGCGCCACTGCCTGCAAAACTCTCCGAGCTGCGCGCTGTCCGCACGGAAGGTGCGCCCGAGCGCAAGATCGAACTGTCGATGGAGGGCATGCGCTTTTTGATCAACGGGCGCACATTCGGCATGAACGACATCTCGTTCGACGTGAAGCGCGGTGCGGTTGAAATATGGCGCATCGGCAACCCCGAGCGCGGCATGCCGCACCCCATGCATATTCACGGCTTTTCCTTCCAGGTGGTCGAGCGGCTGAACAGCCCCCGCCAGGTGGCGGCGGGCGCGCGCTTCGGTCGCGGGCGGCTGGTGAGTGACCTGGGCTGGAAGGACACGGTGCTGGTGTGGCCCGGAGAAACCATCAGGATTGCGATTGATTTTGCGCACGACTTTGCGGGTGACCAGACCTACGTCTTCCACTGCCACAACCTGGAGCACGAAGACGGCGGGATGATGATCAACTTCCGCGTCACCGGGTGAAGGCGCTCGAATGATCTCAATCGACCCTCTCTCCCCCGGACCCTGCCCGCCAGGGCCTGAACGGCTGAGTCGCGACGACATCGACGAGGGCGAGCTTCTCTCATGAACCCGCCACCGACCCTCTCGATGGCCGCAGCCGCTTGCCTGGCGCCAGGCGCCACTTCGATGGAAGTGTTGAACAGCGAATGCTTCTGCATCAGCCTCGATACCTCGGCATTGCGCCGGGCACTGGAGTCGGAGATCGGCGAGCCGGGTCTGTTCGATTTGATCCAGCAGCGCTGCCCCTACCTGTTCGCAGCGCGCCCGGTTTTTCTGTCGCACGTACACATGCTCCGCATGGCTCGGGTGGTGCAGGCGATCGAGTCAGTGCTTGCATTGCCGGCGTATCGCGACGCGGTTCTGGCCACGTCACCCGCCATCGCGCGCCACGATCCCGGTGGTGCCAAGGGCGTGTTCTTCGGCTACGACTTTCACGTCACCGAGGGCAGCTTCGGGCTCATCGAGATCAACACCAATGCGGGTGGAGCGATGCTCAATGCGGTGTTGGCACGGGCACAACGCGCTTGTTGCGCGGCGGTCGTCGGCCTCGTGCCGCCGCCGGCCACAGCAGATGCGTTCGAGGCAGAGATCGTGGCGATGTTTCGCAAAGAGTGGTCGCTCTGCGGCTTTGAGCGGCCACTGCGCAGCATCGCCATCGTCGACGAGAACCCTGAAGCGCAGTATCTGTACCCCGAGTTCCTGCTGTTCCAGCGCTTGTTCCAGCGGCACGGGCTGCAGGCCGTGATCACTGGCCCGACCGAGTTCACATTGCGTGGTGGCGTGCTGTGGCATGGTGATGTGGCCAGCGATCTGGTCTACAACCGGCTGACCGACTTTTCGTTGGCCGAGCCCGCCAGCGCGACGCTGCGCGAGGCCTACCTGGCCGACGCGATGGTGCTCACGCCACACCCGCAGGCGCACGCGCTGTACGCCGACAAGCGCAACCTGGCCTTGCTCAGCGATGCGACGCGGCTGCAGGCCTTGGGCGTGCCCCAGGCCACACAAGACGTTCTGCTGGCCGGCATTCCTCATACCGAAGTGGTGGAGGCTCAGCACGCCGAGCGCCTGTGGCGTGAGCGGAGGCGCCTGTTCTTCAAGCCCTTCGCCGGCTTCGGTGGCCGGGCCGCCTACCGTGGCGACAAACTCACCCAGCGTGTCTGGCAAGAGATCCTCGCTGGCGGTTATGTCGCGCAAGCGCTGGTGGCGCCCGGCGGGCGAGTAATCTCCAACGAGGAGCCGGTGCAGGTGCTCAAGTTCGACCTGCGCGAATACGCCTATGACGGCCACGTGCAATGGGTGGCGGCGCGTCTGTACCAAGGCCAGACGACGAACTTTCGCACCCCCGGCGGCGGTTTTGCGCCGGTGTACGAAGGGCCGGCTGACGGGGATGCCGGGTGGACGTCAGAAGCTTGCACGCCGGCTCCGCATGAAAGCCGCTTGTTCCTGATCGACGGCAACGAAGTGCAGCCACTGGCGCACGAGCGCTACGTGGCGCTTGCCCGTGGCGAAGCGGCTGCGGCAGAGTTCGCCGGCCGCCGTTTCATGCTGGTCGACTGGTACCTGCGCCTGGCCCGTGGTCAGCCCGAGGCCATCGTCAACCAAACCTGCAGCTGGCTGGTGTTCGATGCCAACGGCTTGCTTGATCCACACGCCGCTCATGCGATCGACGCTGAAGCCGCTCCAACCGAGGGCCAGTGGGCGCAGGTGCGCGCCCTGGTGTTCGGCAACGCATCCGTCCCGCCCGAGCATGGGGCGCCGACATGATCGTGCTCGGCAGCCATGAACGGCGCGGCGTCGGGCGGATGCTGTTGGGTAGCGGCACGCGGCCTGAGGGCGATCACACGCCATCTACAGATTCAACTCACACCAGATCGGAGCCCGCATGAAAGCGACCCGGCAATTGCACGAACTCGGCCAGAGTCTTTGGCTGGATAACATCACCCGCACGTTGCTCGACGACGGCAGCTTGGCGCGCTACATCGCCGAGCAGTCGATCACCGGGCTGACGTCGAATCCCAGCATCTTCGATGCCGCCATCGGCGGCGGCGCAGCCTATGACGCCGACATTCGCGCCAAGACGCTGGCCGGGCTTGCCGGTGAAGCGCTGTTCACCGAACTGGCGCTGGAAGACCTGCGCCGTGCGGCCGGCTTGTTCAAACCTGTGTTCGACGCCACCGACCAGGTGGACGGCTGGGTCTCGATGGAAATCTCGCCGCTGCTGGCGGCCGACACCGCAGGCTCGGTCGCAGCGGCCCGCGCGATCCACGAACAGGCCCGCTGCGCCAACCTGTTCGTGAAAATTCCCGGCACGCCGCAAGGCGTGGCAGCCATCGAGCAGGCGATCTTTTTCGGCATCCCCATCAACGTGACGTTGCTGTTTTCCTGCGCCCACTACCAGGCCGCTGCCGAAGCCTATCTGCGTGGCATCGAACGGCGCCTTGCGGCGGGGCTCGATCTGCGCGTGGCTTCGGTCGCCTCGCTGTTCATCAGCCGCTGGGACGTGGCTGGCAACCCGTTGCTGCCTGCTGAACTGCGGCACAAGCTGGGCATCGCCGTGGCCCGGCAAACTTACCGCGCCTACCGCGAACTGCTGGCCTCGACCCGTTGGCAGAAACTGGCCGCCGCCGGCGCGAAACCACAGCGCCTGTTGTGGGCCAGCACCGGCACCAAGGACCCTTCGGCACCCGACACGCTGTACGTGAGTGCGCTGGCCGCGCCCGACACCATCGACACGATTCCCGAGAAAACCTTGCATGCGTTCGCCGACCATGGCCGGCTGCAAGGCGTGATGCCAACCGATGGCGGTGACGCCGAAGCGGTGCTCTCGCAGATCAGCGGTGCGGGCGTGAATATCGAGGCACTGGCCGCAAAGCTCCAGCAGGACGGAGCGCAGTCTTTCGTCAAATCGTGGCAGCAGCTGTTGCAGCGCATCGCCGAGAAGTCGGCTGCATCTGAGCCCGCGTGAACATGAACCAGCGCATCAGCCCTCTTGCCGGCAAACCACTGCCGCCAGCGAAGCTCGTCGACATACAAAACCTGCTGGCCGCGTACGCAGACCTGCAGCCTGATCCCGTCGTGCCGGCGCAGCGCGTGGCGTTCGGCACCTCGGGTCACCGCGGCACGTCGCTCGACGGCAGCTTCAACTCGTGGCATGTGCTGGCGATCACGCAGGCCCTGTGCGAGCACCGCTTGCGCCAAGGCATCGACGGCCCGCTGTTCATCGGTGTCGACACGCATGCGCTGTCGCAGCCGGCGTTCGAAGACGCGCTGCAGGTGCTGGCCGCCCATGGCGTGCAGACCATGGTTGCGCGCGGCGGCGAGTTCACGCCCACGCCTGCGGTGTCGCATGCGATCCTGGTCCACAACCGAGGCCGAACCAGCGGCCTGGCCGACGGCATCGTCATCACGCCATCACACAACCCGCCCGACAGCGGCGGCTTCAAATACAACCCGCCTCATGGGGGCCCGGCCGACGCCGCCATCACCGGCTGGGTGCAGCAGCGCGCCAACGCCTTGCTCGAAGGCGGCCTTGAGGGCGTCAAGCACGTCGCTCTGGCCCAGGCGCGAAAAGCCGCCACGACGCATGAACACGACTACCTTGGCGCGTATGTCGCTGACCTCGGCAGCGTGGTCGACTTCGGCTTGATCCGCAGCGCCGGCCTGCACCTGGCGGTCGATCCGCTCGGCGGTGCCGGCGTGCACTACTGGGCGCGGATTGCCGAGCACTATCACCTCGACTTGACGGTGGTCGACACGCAAGTCGATCCGCAATTTGCTTTCATGACGGCAGACTGGGACGGCAAGATTCGCATGGACCCGTCGTCGCGCTACGCGATGCAGCGGCTCGTGGCGTTGAAAGACCGCTACGACATCGCCTTCGCCTGCGACACCGACCACGACCGCCACGGCATCTTGACCAGCAGCACCGGCCTGCTGGCGCCGAACCACTACCTCAGCGTCGCTATCGACCATCTGTTCCAGCACCGGCCGCTGTGGGGCGCGACGGCGGCGATCGGCAAGACGGTGGTCAGCAGCGCGATGATCGATCGTGTGGCTGCCCGCCTGTGCCGCAGCTTGTTCGAAGCACCCGTCGGCTTCAAGTGGTTCGCCGCGGGCCTGTTCGAAGGCAGCCTGGGCTTCGGCGGTGAAGAGAGCGCCGGTGCGTCCTTCCTGCGCCGCGACGGCCGTGTCTGGACCACCGACAAGGACGGCATCGCGGCGGCGCTGCTGTCGGCCGAAATCACGGCCTGCGCCCGGCGCGACCCGGGTGTCTTGTACCGCGAGCTGTGCGCCGAGTTCGGCGAGCTTTTTTCGGACCGCATCGATGCGCCGGCAACCCAGGCGCAGAAGCAGGCCCTGGCGAAGCTGACACCGAAGCAGATCACCTCAACCGAACTGGCAGGCGAACCCATCACCAGCGTGATCGACAAGGCGCCTGCCAACGGCGCGCCGATCGGCGGCATCAAGGTCAGCACGAAGAGTGGCTGGTTCGCCGCGCGGCCCTCGGGCACCGAAGACATCTATAAGATTTACGCCGAGAGCTTCCGCGACGACGCACACTTGCGCCGCCTGCTCGCAGAGGCTCAGCACATCGTGGACACCGCACTCGACTTCAAGGAATGAACATGAGCACCCTGGCCCCCGACCTCCTGCGCAAGATGCACGCCTGGTGGCGCGCCGCCAACTACCTTTCGGTCGGGCAGATCTACCTGCACGCGAACCCACTGCTCGAAGAGCCGCTGACGCTGGCGCACATCAAGCCGCGCCTGCTCGGGCACTGGGGCACCACGCCCGGGCTGAACCTGCTGTACGTGCACCTGAACCGCCTGATCAGGGAGCACGAGCTCGACATGATCAACATCATCGGCCCGGGCCACGGCGGCCCGGGACTGGTGGCGAATACCTACCTCGAAGGCACGTACACCGAAACCTACCCAGACATCTCGCGCGACCGCGACGGCATGGGCAAGCTGTTCCGTCAGTTCTCGTGGCCCGGCGGCATCCCGAGCCATGTGGCACCGGAAACGCCGGGCTCGATCCACGAAGGCGGCGAACTCGGCTACTCGCTGGCGCATGCCTATGGCGCGGCTTTCGACAACCCCGGGCTGATCGTGGCCTGCGTCGTCGGCGACGGTGAAGCAGAGACCGGCGCGCTGGCGACGAGCTGGCACTCGAACAAGTTCCTGAACCCGGCGCGCGATGGCGCGGTGCTGCCGATCCTGCACCTCAACGGCTTCAAGATCGCCAACCCCACCGTGCTGGCGCGCATCGGCCGCGAGGATCTGACGTCACTGCTGCGCGGCTATGGCCATGAGCCGCACTTCGTGATCGGCGACGACCCGATGGCCGTACACCAGCAACTGGCGCAGACGCTCGATGCGGTCCTGGCGCAGATCCGGGCCATCCAGACAGCAGCGCGTGCATCGCATCCGCCCAGTCCACCGCCCCTTCCGCGCTGGCCGATGATCGTGTTGCAGACGCCCAAGGGCTGGACCGGCCCCAAAGAGCTCGATGGCGTGCCGGTCGAAGGCACGTGGCGGTCCCACCAGGTGCCGATCGCGAAGTTCAGCAACGCCGAGCACATTCGCCAACTCGAAGAATGGATGCGCAGTTATGCGCCGCAAGAACTGTTCGACACCGACGGCCGCTTCCGGGAAGAATTCGCAGCACTCGCGCCCGCAGGCAACAGGCGCATGGGCGCCAATCCACATGCCAACGGCGGCGCGTTGCTGGCGCCGCTGGCCATGCCCGACTTCCGCGAGTTCGCGGTCCCGGTGTCAACCCCCGGAAGCTCGCTGGGTGAATCCACGCGCGTGCTCGGCAGCTTTCTCGCCGAGGTGATGCGCAGGAACCTGGGCAGTGCCAACTTCCGCCTCTTCGGCCCGGATGAAACCGCCTCCAACCGGCTCGGCGCGGTGGTGGAAGTCACCGGCAAGGCGTGGTTGGCCGAGATCGACGCGGTCGACGTCAATCTGTCGGCCGATGGCCGCGTGATGGAGGTGCTGAGCGAACACCTGTGCGAGGGCTGGCTCGAAGGCTATCTGCTCAGCGGGCGCCATGGCCTGTTCTCGTGCTACGAGGCCTTCATCCACATCATCGATTCGATGTTCAACCAGCATGCCAAGTGGCTGAAGGTGTGCCGGCAGATCCCGTGGCGCAAACCCATTGCGTCGCTCAACATCCTGCTCACCTCGCATGTCTGGCAGCAAGACCACAACGGCTTTTCGCACCAGGACCCGGGCTTCATCGACGTGGTGGCGAACAAGAAGGCCGA